>DAOOQY010000340.1:0-5335 GCA_035389025.1 Verrucomicrobiota bacterium | reverse complement strand
GCCCTGATTGCCTTCCTTCTGGTCAGCGCCATGCGAGATCAGGCGGTTGCGACACTGCCCCTTGGGTGTCTGAATGTCGATAGCCTGGTGGTTAGTCAAGACCCGAACGCCGGGGTTCAGACGAAGTTCAGCAAGACGATTGTCACCACCCTGATGGCTTTTGACGACCGGTTGATCGGGTACGTGCGGGACTGGGCAAGGTACTTGATTACGGTCAAGCTCTTCGGCCCTGCCGATCCGCTCTTCCCACGGAGCAAGATCGAACAGGCCGACGGGCTCTGCTTCTCAGCGATCGGTGTCGAGCCGGTGTTCTGGAAAGGCACCGGTCCGATCCGAGAAATCCTCAAGAGGCGGGCCGCCGAAGCCGGGCTCGAATACTACCATCCGCACTCGTTCCGGCATGCTGCCTTCCACATCGCCATGCGCCATTGCCGGACGGCCGAGCAGCTTCGCGCCATTAGCCAGAACTTCGGCCACGAGCATATCGCCACGACCTTGACGAGCTACGGGCGCCTGGAAGCCGTGGAGGTAGATGGAATCATCAGAACAATGGACTTTCATCCCGGCGATGCATCCGGTTCCGGCGAAGTCAACACGGAGATGGCTAAGGAGATTCTGGCTGTAGTGGAAAAGCACCGCCGGCGGCAAGGGGGTAGCTACAATGAATAAACTCCTGACCCCGCAAGAAGCGGCCGACCTGCTCGGCGTGAAGAAGTCCACGATCTACCAGTGGACGAGTCAGGAGTATATCCCGCACGTCAAGCTGCGAAACCTCGTGCGGTTCCGGGCCGAGGATCTCGACGAGTGGATAGCGACACTGACGAACAATGGCCGCACGAGTCGTCGGGTTGATGTGAACCGGTTGATGTCGTAACGGTTTCTGGTCGACCACCAAGTCTGCCGGCCACCAGAGTTCTTGTTGAACTATGGTGGGCAGTCGAGCCGACGGTGTCCATGGACGATGAGAGACCCGGCGGCGATGAGCGCGGCAAGTCGCCGGGTTTCGCCTTTCCCCTTGATATCGTGGGCGGCTCTCACTATTTCTTGGCATAACAGCGCAGGGTGCACTCTCGTGAGTCGGCTCTGGCGTTGTCTGCAGGCACAGTTCCGGAGATCCGAACGGTGCCTGAGGTAAGAATGAGTACAAAGCGCAGGGTCTTGCCCGCAAACGCAGGGGTATGCAGAAATGAAAGATTGGTCAACGATAGTGGTTATCTGGTTTGATTGCATTGCCAATTCGGCCTGCCGGCCTGGCCTCTCACCAGATGAGAAGGAAAGGTGGAGTTACTGTGTAAGGTCCTTGCCTAATGCCGGGAACGAGTAGAATGCAGTGGAATGTCCCCAGAAACTTCTGCTTAAGGAAGGAGGTCTGTATGGGGACGATTGATGGCGGGGTCGCTGGGAGCGTGCATGATAAGAAGCAGGTGAATTGGCTCGTTCTGACAGCGGCAATGTGCGCGGGTTTGATGGGGCTGACAGCGTTCAGTGCGTTCGGCCAGCATGTGCCGGCGGGCCCGCAGCCTTCCGGCCGCAGCATCGGCGGGTTCCTCACTGCCGACGGCCGGTTCGACCTCGACGCCGCTCGGCGCTCCGGCTACGAAGGCCCGCTTGAGATCGAAGGCGTTGAGTCACGGATCGACCCCGCCACCCGTGAGCTGAACTTCCAGGCTTCCTTTCCTGCTTCCCTCGCCGACCACCCCGATGACATCTATTGGGATCCCACCATCTCCCCATGCGTTCCCGGCGTAGATGGAAGTGTCTGTGCCCTGACCGTCTACGACGGTAAGCTGATCGCGGGGGGCTATTTCGCCAGGGCCGGCGGCGTGGGGGCGAACAGAGTAGCCTCCTGGGATGGGAGCAGTTGGTCCCCCCTGGGGTCGGGGATGGATAACTATGTCTATGCCCTGACCGTCTACGACGGCAAGCTGATCGCGGGGGGCCAATTCACGATTGCGGGAAGCAAGACGTCTGCCTACCTCGCTGAGTGGACCAAGTGCTGCAACGGCATCAGAGGGAATGTTGATTTCGATGAAGAGGACCGGATCACGATCGCGGATATCACCTATCTGATCGCAGCAGTGTTCCGAGGTGGACCTGCACCGCTGTGCCTGGAGGAGGCGGACGTTGTCGCGGACGGTGAACTGAAGATATCGGACCTTACCTACCTCATTGCCCATGTGTTCCGCGGCGGGCCGGCCCCGGCTGCGTGCCCGTGAGCCTTGACCGTTCTACCGAAATGACAAAATGGGGCGGCCGCCAGCCGCCCCTTTCTGTTGTACAGTGAGTCAATCCTCGAACGCGAGCCTGTCCACCGCCTCGGCCAGATGGTCCGGCGCCAGGTGGGCGTAGATCATCGTCGTCTGAATATCCGAGTGCCCCATCAACTTCTTGACCGTCGGCCGGCCAGCTCCGGGCAAGCGGATTTCAGCCAAACGGAAGTTTGTTCACCGCCGCCGACAGATGATCCGGCGCGAGATGGGCGTACACCATCGTCGTCGAAATATCCGAATGACCCATCAGCTTCTGAACGGTCGGAAGGTCTACTCCCTGCATGACCAGGTGGCTGGCAAAAGTATGGCGCAGTGTGTGGACTTTCGTCAGATTCTCAATACCAGCGGCCTTGGCGATTCTGATGAGTTCGTCGCGCAAGTAGTTGTGGATGGTTTTGCCGGACGTCTTGACCGCAAAAACGTAGTCCGAGTCGCCGCAGTCGCGAATCCTATGCAGCCGCCGCAGGAGCTTGAGCAAGCCGTCACTGATCGGGATCTCCCGCTCCCCCGTCTTGGGCTGCCAACCCTTCTTCCTACGGATTGCGATCTGACGCCGCTCCAGGTCGACATCGGCCCAGGTCAAGTTCTCCAACTCGGCTTTGCGCATCCCCGTCTGCAGGAAGGTATAGTAAACTGCATACAGATCCGACGGACAGGCATCCAGGAATCTCCTGCACTCTTCAACCGAAAGAAAGCGCGGCGACTTGCTCTCCTCGACTCTGAGTTTAACGATACCTTTGGTGGGATTCTCCCGAATATACCCCCATTTGATTGCCAAATTGAACACGAGCCTGAGGGTATCGATCTCAAAGTTGATTGTGCGGGCTCTGGCCGGCCTGGTTGACTCGTTTCCATCCGTCTGGACGCCGGTGGCATTTCCGTTTGGGCTCTTGCGGAAGACCTTGAAGCGATCGATAACCTCGGGGCTGACATCGGAAACGCAGTTGACCTTCGGCATCCCAAGCAGAAACTCCCTGAAGTGGTCGATGACGGCCCGGTAGCGGTCTGTCGTTGTCGGCCGATGAGTCGCCCAGCTGTAATCGAGAAACGACTCGAAGAACTCCCGCAGCGGAACCCTCGCATGGCTGAAGCCGAACTCTTCCCGGGCGACCTTGACTTCAGCATCTCTGAGGGCGAGTTCGGCTATCCTCTTCGTCTTTCCGACGCGGCGTCTGACGCGACGGCCATTGACGCGGATGTCGAGGTACCAGACATCGCCGCGCTTGTATATCGTACCCATGGTGGCGTCTTCTCATGGTCACAAATTGGTCACAGACCGCCGCTATGGCCAATATACAACAGGCTAAGTCATTGTCAAATGGAAAGTTGATCGGAACGATCAAATCTAAGTGCCGAAGGGGGGACTCGAACCCCCACGTCCTTGCGGACACTGCGCCCTGAACGCAGCGCGTCTACCAGTTTCACCACTTCGGCAGTGTGTGTCAGATCCGTCCGGACCCGGCGACCGGGCTCGGTAGGGGCCAATATACGGGCAATTCTCCGCCGCGCAACCCCAATTTTCAGGCTATTCCCCGTCGCCCGGGCGCCCGGTTTTAACCTTGCGCCTCGCCCCGGCCGGTCCCCAACTTGTTTCCCGAAAAGACGATACCGTGCCCCGCCCGAGACCGTGGCGGAGCGCCCGACCCCATGGCTCTCGGCCGGGGCGGCGACGGTACCGCCAAACGGAGACTGCAAGCGGCATCATGTATACTCACGCCGATCCCGGCCTTCCCCTCCAACGAGGCGAAACTGTCCTGCAGCCCGAAAACCTCCGCCACCGCTGGCGCGACATACTCGTAGTCCTGATCCCGCTCGCCGTATATGCCGCCCTGGCGTACCCTCTGCGGATGTGGCTGGTCGACGACGCCGGGATCACGTTCGCCTATGCCCGCAGTCTCGCCCAGGGGCACGGGTTGGTGGCGCAGCCCGGCGCCAGTCCGGTCGAGGGCTACTCCAACACGCTGTGGCTGCTCCTGATGGTCCCGTTTATCCGCTTCCAGGCGTTCGACGTGTACCTCACGCCGAAACTGGTCGGTCTCGGCCTCATCGTCATCACGTTTTACCTGATGTACCGGGCGGTCGTGCGGCTCACCAACGGCAGCCGCGCCGCCGCTCTGCTGGCTCTTCTGCTGCTCGCCGCCAACGCCTCGTTCGTGATCTGGACCACCTCCGGGCTGGAGAATTCTCTTTACGCGCTGCTCGCGACCGCCCTCCTCCTGCTCACCCTGCGCTATATCGAGCGCAACCACACATCGTTCCGGTATCCGCTCGGAGCCGCCCTGCTGGTGTTGGCCGCTGGGCTGACGCGCCCCGATGGAATCGCCTACGCCGTCATCTTTCCGCTGGCGGTCCTTCTGCGGCCGTTTTCGATGGTGGGCGAACTGGTCGGCCGCAAACTCTCCCACCTGCTGCAGTACCTGCTCTACCTCAGTCTCCTCTGCGGCGGCTTCCTCTATTTCCGCCACTGGTATTTCGGGGACTGGCTGCCCAACACGTATTACGCGAAAGGCGGGCCCCGGCCGCGGGATCTCATCCCGGCCCTGACCCTGCAGGGGGAATTCCTCCCCAAAGCCGACGAACTTCTCTCTTCGTTTTTCGGCCCGCAGTGGTGGGCGGTGCTGCTGCTCATTCTGGTGGCCGGGATCACCGCGCTGCTGGCCCGGTCGATCCGGGTGCGTCCTCTGGTGATGATGGTGGCTCTCACGTTTGTCGCCTACGGCGTCTACCTTCTCATGCCGGATGACTGGATGGGGGAGTACCGTTTCGCCACCCCGTTTTTCCTTTTCTGGTGCGCGCTGGCGGGGGCGGTGGCCTTCCTCTGGCTCGACCACATTACGCAGCGGCGCTGGACACTCGACGCCCTGGTCCTGCTGACCGGGGCCGTTCTCCTGGGCGGGACCGCCCGCGAGCACTGGCCCCGACTCCAGGCATTCTACAAGGCGCCGGTGGTCGACTTTGGGCGCGTGGCCGAGGACTACGCCTTCCGCTTCGACCGCTACGCCGACATTCTGCGCATCCCCGACGCTTCCGTGCTCCTCCCTGATGTCGGCGCCCCGCTCTGGTAC
>DAOOQY010000339.1:0-5340 GCA_035389025.1 Verrucomicrobiota bacterium | reverse complement strand
GTTCCCGTTCCCGACCGCCGAGAGCGAGGTCATGCGGATGCCTTACATCGCATTCGATCCTTCGGGGCGGCTGACATTCGAGGGCCAGGGCAGCCAGAAGGTCCAGATGGACGCAGGCGTGACGCTCAGCCGCGGCAGTGTTTTCTACGCGAAAGACAATCAGGACCACTACCTGCTGAACGCTGCGCCTGACGTTGTCACCACTCCGCCCGCAAACCGGACCGATGTTGTCGTGAACTGGATCACGGGCCGCCCGCGCGTCCTGGAGGCGAAAGTCGAATGAACCCACACCCTCTATCCCAGCCCGAAGCGCCCGGTTCAGTGCAAACGCGCCGCCGCGACGCCGGTTTCACCATGGTCGAGATCGCGATCTGCATCGCGGTCGTGGCGTTCGCCCTGGTGGCCATCATCGGCGTCATGCCCACGGGCCTCCAGGTCCAGCGGCAGAACCGCGAGGACACCATCATCGCCCAGGAAGGAAAGCTCTGGCTCGAAGCGATCCGCAGCGGCGCGCTCGGACTCAATGACCTGACCAACTACGTGGACGAAATCTCGGTCAACACGCGGACCAACCGCGTGCGCGATTCGGGAGTGTGGCGGGCCTCGACCTACCGCCTCTACGACGGGTCCTCAGGCCTCGTCGGCTTCCGCAACGGGCGCGATATCATCGGCCTCCTGACCCTGCCCCAATACTACCAGTGGGGCGCCACAAACGCGCGCATGGAGTTCGAGTCCCTGCCCTCGGCCGCCTATGTGCGCGCGATGACCGGGTCGGCGGCCGAGAAGACGATCGCAAACGAGTTCGCCCTCATGTACCGCCTCCGGACCGAATTGGTCCCGTTCTCCGCCATCACGGGCATGAACACCAATCTCAATGAAAGCGGCCTGAGCGACGCCGACAAGCAGGTGCGCCTCAACACCCTCCTGCGCGCGAGCGCACTCATGGCGAACCTGTACGAACTGCGGCTGACCGTCGATTGGCCCGTGTACCGTCGACAGAACCGTTTCGAAGTGGGCGGGAATCGCAAGGTCTTTCGCACCCTGGTCGGCGGAAGCCTGGCGGTGACAAACGTCGATTATCTGGACCAGCGGCATTTGTTCTTTCTGCAACCCTCGCAATTCGTGTTGCCCTGATGAAGATGCACCCTCGAACCTTCCCGGCCGCGGCGACGCCCGCGACGGCACGCCAGCGGGCGTTCTCGCTCATGGAGTTGATGCTGGCCCTGGGCATCATGGCCGTCATCGTCGGCGCCCTCTACGGCATGTTCCATCACACCCAAAAGGCCCTGCGCTCGAACGTCACACAGGTGGACGTCCTCGAAGCCGGCCGCGCGGCGATGGACTTTCTCATCCGCGATTTCGAGCAACTCGCCGCCTCGGATGTGGACGGCGAGACCAACCTGCTCGTCGGGATGAGCCCCCTGCCCCTGCTCGTCAATGACGAAGCGGTCCTCAAGCGCCTCTACTACACCACCAACCCGCCGCCCGACTTCGACGGTTACAACCCCGTGATCCAGAAACTCATGGGGGCAAGCGCCACCCGCACCAACACGCTGGGCGAAGTCTACCTCCTCAATCGCGTCGGCGACCGTTTCATCGGCACCAGCTACCGCGTCATCAATGCCACAAACGGTGTCGGAACCCTGGCGCGGCACAGCGGTGAGATGCTGGCGCGCCACATGGCGTTCGGCTGGCTCAGTTCGAACATCCTGACCACTCCGGCCTTCTCCTACGCGTCGATCATCGACCGCGTGCTCCATTTCCGAATCCAGGCCTACGACGCCACGGGCCTGCCGATGACCTGGAACACGACCAACCGGTTCATGGGCCTTGTCGATTTCAATAACGACGGTTTCCTCAACAGACTGGATGCCATCTATTACCCGTCCATCAAGCTCAACACGAATGTCTTCATCGCCCGGGACCGCCTTGCCAGCGAGACGGCTCTTCTCTTTCTGACCAACGCCCTGCCGTCGTATATCGAGATCGAGTTGGGGCTGCTCGAACCCAGGGCGTATGAGCAGTACCGTGCCTTTGACGCCGGGTCCACCATGGCGCGTCAATTCCTCCAGAATCGCGCCGCCCAAGTCCACCTCTTCCGCCAGCGCATCCCGATCCGCCAGGCGGATCTCCTTCAGGTCGCTTTTCCATGAAGCCTCATTCACAACGCGGTGTCGCCCTGGTCATCACACTGATCATGTTGACGGTCGTCACCCTCATGGCGATCACGTTCCTGGCGGTCAGCCGACGCGAACGGTCGGCGGTGGCCGTCGCCGATGAACAGAACACGTCCCGTTTGATGGCCGATGCCGCCCTGGCGCGCGCCCAGGCCGAGGTGGTCGCCCGGATGCAGGCGAACAGCAGCCCCTACGCCTACGACCTGATGGTGTCGACCAACTACATCAGCCCCGTCGGCTTCAATCCCAGCCTCGACTGGCAGCAACTCACCCCCACCAACGTCAATTACGACCACCTCATGGGCAACTCGGCCCCGGTGACCGGACGCGATCGCCTGCGCAACATCGCCAATCTGGTCCTCGACCCGCGCGCGCCGGTGTTTGTCAGCGACGGAACCAACCTCGACTTCCGATTCTACCTCGATCTGAACCGGAACGGGCGTTTCGAGACCAACGGACTGCAGCCGATTCTCGACGAGAATGGACGGACGATCCGCGTGGGCACCGGGACGAACGTCCTCCGCGAACACCTGGTGGGAGACCCCGAGTGGATCGCCGTTCTCCAGCATCCCGATTTCCCCCACTCGGCGACAAACCGCTTCGTGGGCCGTTACGCCTACATGGTCCTCCCCGCCGGCAAGAGCCTCGATCTGAACTTCATCCACAACAACGCCGGGGCCAGAGGGGGCGACGCAGCGATGGCGAACAGCCGGTTCTTCCGCAACCAGGGTGTCGGGTCGTGGGAATTGAATCTGGGCGCGTTCCTCCATCACCTGAACACCAACGCCTGGCCCAATTACGACTATCGCGGCCTCGCGGGTCCGCAATCCGGGGCCTGTTTCCTCACCGCCCTCGATTTCCTGCGGCAGCGTTACGGCGGCAACTACAACACGCTCGCGCCCGCCCGCGATTGGTTCATCTGGAATCAGGTCAGCATGGCCAACGTCCTGCGCAACGATTACATCGACATGTACGCTGACGGCCCGGCGTTCACCGGGACCGAGCCGTTGACCGCCGACAACGACGATCCCACCCTGCCCTGGCCAGGGAGCGAGAGCGCCAGCACCTACTACGAAATCAACGACCTTTTCAGCACGAACAAGGCGCCCAGCCGCTGGCTGGCCGGAATCGTCCTGGCCCAGGCCCAGCCGTCCACCTACAACCGCTACACCCTCTACCGGATGCTCGGCCAAATGGGCATGGACTCGGTCGCGCCCACCGATCGGAAGATTAACCTCAACTACAACAACCTGCCCCCGTACCATGCGACCAACCTCGTGTCGTGGGAACCTCACGATTTCTTCACGAATGTCGCCAACCGTCTGATCCAGGCCCATCGGACCATGCGATCCGTCCGCGTGAGCGGCGGCGCGGTCTACAACAACACCTACATCGGCGAGTACCTGGTCCGCCCCGGCATGTCCGTCACCAACATCCGCATCCACCCCTTCAACGAATACTCGCCAGCCTTGCATCGCCTCCTCCAACTCACCCTGAACCTCTACGACGCCACCGACCAGAGAAACCTGACCGGCGCGGCCGCGAACAGACCGCATCATCCGACCGTCATGCGCCCGCTTTTCGGGCTGGACCAGGACGGCTCGAGCATCATCATCCGGGACTATGTCGAGGTGACGAATGCGGCGGTGGTCAACAGCCTCAGGACCTACGACCTCGGCTCCGCCGCCGACCGCGCCCAGCTTGTCAACGATCCCTATGCGGTTGTCTATGACGTCCCGTTCGTGATCGGCGCCAAGAAGGGATGGCCCAACTTCAACGAGATCGCGATGCTCAACGTCGCTCAAGTCACCCGAAAGACCGAGGTCCGAAAACGCACCCTGCTCGAATTGCCCTCGCAGACCAACCTGCTCTACTTCCTCACCGTGTCGAACAAGGTCGGACTGGAAGCCTGGAACTCGTACACCCAGAGCGTGAATCGCGCACTCCAGGTCGTCGTGAAGGGGGACTTCAGGATCGCCGTGACGAACCTCGACAGCACGGTCCCGCTCAACGGCGTGTTCGGCGACTTGCCCTACACCACGAATTTCGCGCTCACGGCATGGCCCTCCAACCAATTCGTCCTCCCCGTCTCGCAGTCGCTGGTGGTCCTCTCGAACGTGATGTACCACCCCCAGACCGGCCAGTTCATTCCCGCCGGCACGGATATCAACTTCATCCCGAACCAGGGGTTCTACATGCCGCAGTTGGCGCTCGAATTCACGAACCGCTTCTTCTACGCGCTCGTCGACCAAAGCGTGACCCCGAGTCGGCTGGTCGATTTCGTCTGCCTCGGCAACATGAGGGGCGTCATGGACCTAAGCCGCGAGATCGCCGGACGCGCCCAACTCGCCTCGGTCGCCGGCTCGGCCTCCGAACCGCCCAACACCTGGCTCACCAATCGCGTCGGCGGGTCCACGGACGTGCTGGCGCCGACGCTCGGCGTGCAGAACCAGATCGACATCTCGCTTGGCAACATCACCACCAGCGCCCAGCAGTGGCGCAGTTGGAGCGCCGTCTCCGCCGAGGGACGCGACAAGGAGCGGAGCATCGACCGGCTGCGTCTGTTCTGCGGTCTGACCCCCCTCACTTACACCAGCCAGCGGGAACGGGACCGTTTGGCGCAGGAGATCGCGGGCAAACTGGCCATCCAGGCCGGCTATTCGCCCACACGCAAGGTCTATCAGGAAATCACCTGGCAGGCCAATGACCCCCTGGTCCACTACACCCTGGGCGATCTGCTCGATCCCTTCAACCCACCCAACGACCCCAATCGCACCAACGCCGTCCGGTTCGCCATCCCGCCTCAGATCACCCTGACCAACTCGAACCTCGGTTTGTTGAACCAGCGCTACCGGCCTTGGGGCGGCAATCCCAACGAGTCGGCCGATGTCCTGGCCCGCGATATCCGGGTCAAAGACCCCCTGATCGAACGCTCGGACGACTGGGCCTTCCCCACCAACAAATTCCCCAATGTCGGCTGGATCGGACGCGTCCACCGCGGCACCCCGTGGCAGACGGTCTATCTCAAGGCCGACATCGCCGACACCAACACGACGACCCAGACCTCGTGGTACCGCTGGGCGGGCAGCCAGGGCACCCACCCAACCAACGACTGGACTCTGGGTCGTCGTGTTGGTGTCGGCGATGTCGGCCTTGAGATAGA
>DAOOQY010000338.1:0-5342 GCA_035389025.1 Verrucomicrobiota bacterium | reverse complement strand
ACACGCCCGGATTTCTACCACCCCACATGGCCAATGTAAAAACCGGATTCTCGAATCTTCAGGCTAGGCAAACGCCATCGCCCCGTCTATTTTCCCCGCCTCATCGGCGCGGCGTGCTGAGGCGGCGGCCCCAAACCCAATGCGCCGAACCGGTAAACTCATGGCCCTTATTGTCCAAAAGTATGGCGGCACGTCGGTCGGCAATCCCGACCGAATCAAGAACGTGGCCTCCCGCGTCGCGCAGCACCGCGCCCGCGGAGACCGTTTGGTGGTGGTCGTCTCCGCCATGAGCGGAGTCACCGACAACCTCATTAAACTGGCCAGGGAAATCATGCCCCTCCCCAGCGAGCGGGAAATGGACATGCTCCTGGCAACCGGCGAGCAGACGACCATCGCGCTAACCGCCATGGCGCTCCACGCCCTGGGTGTCCCCGCCGTGTCACTCACCGGCGCTCAGGCCGGCATCGTCACCGACGGCGTGCACACCAAGGCCAAGATTCGCAACATCACCCCCAAACAGGTCCATGCGTGGCTCGATAGCGGCCACGTGGTCATCGTCGCCGGCTTCCAGGGCCAGACCCCCGAAGGCCAAATCACCACCCTGGGACGCGGCGGCTCGGACCTGACCGCGATCGCCCTGGCGGCGGCCTTGCGGGCCGATCTGTGCCAAATCTACACCGACGTCGAAGGCATCTACACCGCCGATCCCAGGATCGTCCCGGGCGCCCTTAAGCTCGATCAGATCGCCTACGACGAACTGCTCGAACTGGCCGGCGCCGGCGCCAAGGTCATGCAACTCCGTTCGGTCGAGTTCGCCAAGAAATTCTCCGTCATCTTCGAGGTCCGCTCCAGTCTGAGCGACAAACCAGGCACCATTGTGAAAGAAGAAAATAAGAGCATGGAGGACGTCGTCATCCGCGGCGTTTCTCTCGACAAAAACCAGGCCAAAATCACGCTCATCGGCGTGCCCGACCGCCCCGGCATGGCCTCGCGCGTCTTCAAGGCCCTCGCCGACGCCGCGATCAATGTCGACATGATCGTTCAGAATATCAGTCACGGCGCCGCAAGCCCCACGACGGATCTCTCGTTCACCGTCGACAAACCGGACTTGCTCAAGTCGCAAAAAGTCATCGACGGCCTCACGAAGGAAATCGGCTTCAGACAGGTCATCCCCAACGAGGCCATCGCCAAGCTCTCCATCGTCGGCGTCGGCATGCGCAGCCACTCCGGCGTCGCCGCCCGCATGTTCGAAACCCTCGCCCTCGAAGGCATCAACATCGACATGATCTCCACCAGCGAGATCAAGGTCTCGGTGGTCCTCGACCTCGCCAAGGGCGAACAGGCCATGCGCGCCGTCCACGCCGCCTTCCTCAAGAGTTGAGCCGCGCGCCCGCCTGGGCTTTCCGCATCCGAGCCCGGACCTGAGAACCCCCAGCCTTGTGAAATGCCCGGGCTAACGGCATCATGAGCGTGCACCCCGACACCCCAGGTCCCGACCGCCCCTTCGGACATAACCCATTCGAAGACCTTCAGCCCACGGGCCTGCCACAAGGCCCGCAATCGCCAACCACACCGCCCGCCCCTCCCGCCCCCAAACCCAAATCGCGCGGTCGCGTCGAAATCCGCCGTCAGAAGGCCGGGCGCGGCGGCAAGACAGTCACCGTCGTCAGCGCCTTCGTCGGCATCGGCTTGCCTGAGAAGGAACAAATCGCCCAACGCCTCCGCAAGGCCTGCGGCACAGGCGGCACAGTTAAGGAAGGGCGCATCGAAATCCAGGGCGATCAGCGCGAAACCGTCGCCCGCATCCTCGCCGAAGCCGGCTTCCGCCCCGTCTTCGCCGGCGGATGATCCCCGATCCCAAACCTCCAAACCAACGCGTCATACTCGGCGCGCCTCATGCTTGGGCGCAACCCCCTGAGCCGGTTGGCCGGGCGGATGCGGCATTTGGGCGCGACCCTGAGTTCCCATGACCAGAACCAGGGCGCGGCGGCAAACACGCATCGAATTGGGTTACGGGCGCCAGTCTTTTCGGTCATTTCCATACCCTCAAATCATACTAACCCAAATCGTCATCTCAATCCCACTCTGAATCGTGATCCCAACCCGAATCCCGCTGCCACGTTTGGGGCTTGTGGGCAATCCCCCCCTACCCTACCCTTTCCCCGCAAATGTTTCCGAAGGACCAGACGCACACACACCAATGAAAGCCTCGGCCTCGTCTCGCACCTTCGCCTCTGCGCTCGCCGCAGCGGTCGTCCTCGTCTCAGCTCCCACGACCCAATCGCAATCTGCTTCCCAACCAACCATGTCCATCGAAACCTCCTCGTTCGGCCAGATGCCCGACGGCACCCCGGTCAAGCTCTATACCCTCCGCAATGGCGGCGGGATGACGGTCAAGATCACCGATTACGGCTTGATCATCACGGAAATTCGGGTCCCCGATCGGACTGGCACACCGGGCAACGTCGTGCTCGGATTCGACAATCTTGACCGCTACCTCAAGGGCCATCCGTTCTTCGGCGCGATCGCGGGCCGTGTCGCCAACCGCATCGCCAACGCCCGCTTCACCATCGATGGCAAAGAGTACGCCGTCACCAGGAACAGCAACCCCAATCACATCCACGGCGGGGCCATAGGATTCGACAAGAAGGTCTGGGCGTCGACGCCCCTGGCAGTGACCCAGGACGAGGCGGCGGTTGAGTTCTCCTATCTGAGCCCCGACGGCGAGGAAGGCTATCCCGGCAACCTCTCGGTCACGGTCCGGTACACGCTGACCGCCCGCAGCGAACTGCGCATCGATTACTCGGCCACAACCGACAAGCCGACCCCTGTCAACCTGACCAACCACAGCTACTTCAACCTGGCCGGGACCGGCGACGTGCTCGGACACGAACTGGCCCTCGCCGCCGATTTCTATACGCCTTCCGACGAAGCCCTCATCCCGACCGGCGAGATCCGCGCGGTCAAGGGTACCCCGCTCGATTTCACCCAGCCAACAACCATCGGCGCCCGCGCCCCCCAAACCGGGCTCAAACCCGGCGGCTACGACCACAACTTCGTCCTCCGCGGCGGCGGCCAATCCCTCGCCCTGGCCGCCACGGTCTATGAGCCGTCAAGCGGGCGCGTGCTCGAAGCGCTGACCACCGAGCCGGGCGTCCAGCTCTATACCGCCAATCACCTCGACGGCTCGATCGTGGGCACTGGCGGCGTCAAGTACCCGCGCCACGCCGGCTTCTGCATCGAGACCCAGCACTACCCCGACTCGGTCAATGAACCGCATTTCCCATCGGTCGTGTTGCGTCCCGGCGAAACCTATCGCACCACCACCGTCTTCCGTTTCTCAACGCGTTAGAAGTTCATCCACACGCACGAACCGATACCCGCGCCTGTCGAGCCAATCCAGAAGCGCGTCGAAGCGACTGTGCATCTTGTCGGCGCGCCCGGGTCCGGCGCCCACGTGCAGCAGCAGTAGAAAGCCGTTCAGTCCGTGCGGATCGGTCCCTTCGCGCCGCACAATGCTCTCGATGATCGCCTCGGACGAAGTGAAGTTCGCATCCTCCTCGCCGGTGTAGTCGGCCGCCGAGCGCGTGCCCGGACTGTAGTTCACCAGCGTCAGCCCCAACTCGCGCGTCCATCGGGCAATGTCCGCGTTGAAATGCTCGTACGGCGGCAGAAAGACCGGCGCGGCCCGGCGCGTCACCCCGAACGCCGCCAGCTTCCGGTAATTCGCATCGAGATCGTCGCGAAAGGCCTCGCGCGTCACCAAGGTCCGTCTTTCTGTGCTCCAGTCGCAGTACAGCAAATGCCTGTCTGAATGCGCGCCAACATAGTGGCCCTCGCGCACGATGCGGCGCACCAGCGACGCAAACTCGGGATTCGCGAGAAAACCACCTGTGAGAAAAAACGAAGCGCGCGCCTTGTGCCGCCCCAAACCGTCGAGAATGGCCGGTCCGCCTTCGGCGAATTCGTGTCCGGTAAAGACCAGCGCCAATCGACGACAATCCGTCGGCCCGCGGATGATGGCGCCGCCCTGCCACACAACGCCCGCTGCGCCTGCACGGTCCGGACCCGGCCCAACCGCACTCGATGCTGAACCCCGTTCGAGCATCGAATCCCGCTGGCAGTTCACCACGATTGCCGCGATGGCAATCCACAAGGCCGCCAAACGGGCGCGCTGGCCCAGAAGACCGCGCCGCCCGTGTCCGCCTGTCCATCGCGCTCGCATGACCCGACCACGCTGTATCGACACCCCCATGCGCCGTCAAGACGCGCGAAGCCAGAGCCAATTCATGCAGTGGCGCTGGCTAACGGATCAATCAACTTCGAGCTTTCAACTTTCAGGTCTGAGCCCGACCATTCCTCCTACCAAACATGAATCCATTCACAGACGATAAAGCCACGTTCTCGCGCCGACGCTTTGTCGGGCAATCCGCCATCGCCGCCGGCCTGCTCGGGACCGTCGGAGCTTCCGCCCAGACCGCTCCCGCGGCCCAACCTCAGTTCGCTCAGATCGATGCGCGCGCGTTTGGCGCGCGGGGCGATGGCCAGACCGACGACACCAAGGCCCTTCAAGCCGCGCTCGACGCCGCCCGCACGGGCGGTCCGGTATGTCGTGTACCGGCCGGATTGTATCGCCTTGATGGGGCTTTGACCGTGCCGCCCGGTGTGACGCTCTGCGGCGCTTCGGGTGGCGTGCCGCACAGCGAGCATCCCATCGGCACGGTGCTTCTTGCGTTTGGGGGGCGCGGCCAACCCGAGGGCGAGCCACTGATCACGCTCAAACCCAACGCCGTCGTGCGCAATCTGGTGAGCCACTACCCCGAGTAGACGCTGCCCGAGGCGGCCGCCTATCCGTGGACCATTCGCGCCGACGGCGAGTTGTGCCAGATTCTCGACCTCACAATCACCAACCCGTACCAGGCGATCGACGTGGGCACCAAGTGGAACGAACTGCACCTGGTGCGGAACGTGTTCGCCTGCCCGCTGAAAACCGGCGTCTACATCGACCAGTGCACCGATATCGGACGCATCGAGAACGTCCATTTCAACCCGAACTTCTGGACGCGCATGGCTCTCAAGCCCCCCTTCCCCGGTGGCGACATCCAGGCCTACCTCGAGAAGAATCTCGTCGGATTCAAGATCGGCAAGACGGACTGGGAGTTCATCAGCAACAGCTTCGTCATCTTCCCGCTCGTCGGGTTCCACTTCGACGACTTCGGCCACGGCCCCGGCAACGCCGTCATCACCCAGTCCGGCAGCGATATCTGCCCCGTCGCCGTCCGCGTGGACCGCACCCAGAACCACGCCGGTGTCCAGTTCGCCAACAGCCAATTCATGTCCAC
>DAOOQY010000337.1:0-5343 GCA_035389025.1 Verrucomicrobiota bacterium | reverse complement strand
CCCATCCGCTTTACGCGATGATCGCGGCGGTACTGGTCACGGATCTCTCGCCCGCGAAGACCCGGAAACTGGGAATTCCGCGTCTGGCTGGCACGGTCCTGGGAGCGACGCTTGATGCCACAATCGGCTCGTTGCTGCCGGGTGGCACCTGGTTTCTCGGGCTGGGAATCTTCGGCGGCATGTACCTGACACATGTCATGGGCCTCGAGGAGGCGGTCAAACTGGCAGGGTACGTGTGCGGTATCGTTCTGCTTGATCATGCCAGCAAGCCGTGGTCCTGTGCCGTCTGGCGGATTGTCGAGACGCTCCTGGGCATTGGCTTGGCGGTATCGGTGAGCTTTGTGCCCAAGCTGCTCAGTCCGGACACCTCCGAACAATCGTGCGCTTGACCTCGAAACAGTGCCGCGTGCTGCGTAGCGGCCGCATTCAATATGGCTCCGACTCGGTGTTTGACGAGGATTGGCTTGGCAGAGTACAACCCCGTCGGTGTGTGGTTGGCTGCCTGGGGCCGGAGCGGTCGACAGGAAACCTGGTCAAACCGCACCGCTCCACCGCAGCGCCCGGTTGCCCCTGTCGCGGGAAAGAATGAGGGCCATCAATTCGAAGGTCACGTCAATGATATGAACAACCTGAGGAACTACCGAGGGAGTGGGCCGCGTGCCTGCGTCGCCGAGAAACTCGCGTTGCTGATCGCGGCGGCGACGTTGGTTGTTTGCGGCTGCCGGAAAGCGCCGCCCCCAGCCTTGCCACCGCCCGGGGTCGTTGTGATGGATCTCGCCCCCACGAACGTGCCGTTGAGCACCGAGTTCATCGGGCAATTGGACTCGCCGCAGAACGTCGAAATCCGGGCGCGCGTCGAGGGTTTTGTGGACGAGATGCTCTTCACCGAGGGCACGGACGTAAAGAAGGGCGATCCCCTCTTCAAGCTCGATGACAAGCCTTACCAGGAACGGCTCAAGGCCGCCAATGGCATGCTCGGCGAGGCTGAGGCGTCTTTAAAGAAGAACGAAGCGGATGTGGCACGCCTCAAGCCGCTGGCCGAGAAGAAGGCCGTGCCGCAGCAGGACCTGGACAACGCGCTCGCCGCAGTGGACGTCGGCAAGGCGTCCGTGGTCTCCGCCCAGGCCCGTGTGAGCTCAGCGGAGCTGGACAAGAGTTACTGCGACATCCGCGCACCGATCGCCGGGTTGATCGGCGCCAAGCAGGTGTCCATCGGCGAGTTGGTCGGCAAAGGGCAACCGACCTTGATGACCACGATCTCGGTGCTGGACCCGACCTGGTTTTACTGCAACGTCAGCGAGGTCGACTATCTCAGAGCGGAAGCCGAGGTGCGCCGGACGGGCAAGCGGATCAAGGACATGCCAGTCACACTGATCCTGGCCGACGGCTCGGCGCATCCGGACACAGGGAAGTTCGTGTTTATCGATCGCGCGGTGGATGTGAAGACCGGCACGTTCCGTGTGCGCGCCGAGTTCTCCAACCCGGACGTGAAGCTGGGCGAGACGTTGCGGAAAGTCCTGCGCCCGGGGATGTTCGGTCGTATCCGCGTGGATCTTGGCATCCGTGAGAATTCGATTCTCGTCCCCGAACGGGCAGTGGCTGAGTTGCAGGGGAAGAACTTCGTGTGGGTCATCGGTTCGGACAACAAGGCCGGGCAGCGCCCGGTCACGGTGAGCCGACAGATCGGCGGCAGCTTGTTGATTCCAGAAGGCCTCAAGGCCGGCGAGCGTATCGTGGTCGAAGGCCTGCAGAAGGTTCGCGAAGGCGCCGAGGTCAAGCCCTTCACGGCCGCCGAAATGGCCGCGGCCGCGACCGCAGCCGCTGCGTCCGCCCAAGCCCCGCACGCGGCGGGCCAGGCTGCCAAAGAGGGCGAAGCCAAACGCGGCAAGGAGTAACCGTATGGCCGAGTTCTTCATTCGACGTCCCATCGTCGCGATGGTGATCGCCATCCTGACGGTCATCGTTGGTTTGGTCACCCTCGGACGGCTGCCGATCTCCGAATATCCGCCGGTCAGCCCGACGATGATCCAGGTGACGACGACGTATCGCGGCGCCGCCGCCGAGGCGGTCATGGAGTCTGTCGCCACGCCCATCGAGTCGAAGGTCAACGGGGTGGACAAACTGCTCTACCTCCAGTCGTTTAACGCGAACGACGGCAAGCTGACGCTCAACGTGTACTTCGACGTGGGCACGGACGTGGACATCATGCAGGTGAACACCCAGAACCGCGTCGGCCAGGCGGAGGCGCAGTTGCCCGACGCGGTCAAACGGGAGGGCGTGGTGGTGAATCGCTCCAGTCCGGACATTCTGATGGTCGTCGCGCTCAATTCACCCAAGGGGACCTATGACGCGGTTTTCCTGGGAAACTACTGCGACATCAATCTGGTGGATGCCATCAAGCGGGTGAAGGGCGTGGGTGACGTCAAGAACTTCACCGCTCAGGACTACTCGATGCGCGTCTGGCTGCGGCCCGACCGTCTGGCCTCGCTGGGCATCACGCCCCAGGACATCCAAAACGCCATCAAGGAACAGAACGCCCAGGCGCCTGCCGGCCGCATCGGCGCCGAACCCGCGCCGCCCGGTCAGGAAGGCCAGTTCAACGTTCGGGCTCTCGGTTTGCTGAAAGACCCCAAGGAGTTCGAGGAGATCATCATCCGTTCCAACCCCGACGGCTCGCAGGTAAAAATCAGAGACGTGGCGCGCGTGGAACTGGGGGCGCAGACCTACGATCTGAAGGCGCGGCTCACCAAACCGCCGGCGAGCGCCTCCCCGGCGGGCGCGATCGGCATTTACCTGGCCCCCGGCGCCAACGCCATCCAGACGGCGAAGGACGTGAAGAAGATCCTCAAGGAGGCGCAACAGCGATTCCCGCCTGACATGGAATACGATGTCACGCTCGACTCCACGCTGCCCATCGAGGCTTCGATGGAGGAGATCGTCCACACCCTCCTCGAGGCGGTGCTGCTGGTGCTGATCGTTGTCTATGTGTTTCTGCAGAGTTTCCGCGCGACGATTATCCCGATGTGCACGGTCCCGGTGTCGCTGTTGGGGGCCTTCATCATGTTCCCGGTGCTGGGCTTCAGCGTGAACGTGCTCACAATGTTCGGCCTCGTGCTCGCCATCGGCATTGTGGTGGACGACGCCATCGTCGTCGTCGAAGCGGTGCAGCATCACCTCGAGCACGGCAAGACGCCCGTCGAGGCCACGCGGCAGGCGATGAAGGAGGTGTCCGGCCCGGTCGTTGCCATCGGGCTCGTGCTCTGCGCCGTATTCGTGCCTGTGGCGTTCATGGGCGGCGTGACCGGCCAACTCTACAGCCAGTTCGCGCTCACGATCGCCGTGGCCGTGATCTTCTCGGTCGTTAACGCGTTGACCCTGAGCCCCGCGCTGTCCGCGCTCCTGCTCAAGAAACCCACGCCCGGGCGCGGGCCGATCGCGGCGTTCTTCAAGGGATTCAACCGGTTCTTCGAGTGGCTGAGCACCAACTATGGGAACGTCGTCGGCGGCTTGGCCCGAAAAGCCGCCCGTTCGATGCTGCTCCTGGTCGCCGTGGTCGTTGGGATTGGGGTCCTCAGCAGATTCGTGCCGGGCGGATTCATTCCGGACGAGGACAAGGGTTACCTGTTTGTCGCTGTCGAGTTGCCGGAGGGGGCCTCCCTGCAACGCTCGGATGCGGTGCTCAAGCAGGTGGAGACGATCGTGGGAACGACCCACGGTGTCCGGTCCGCCGTCGGCCTCGCCGGCATGAACATTCTGAACTCCCTCAACGTGCCCAACGCCGCGCTCATGTTCATCGGGCTCGAACCGTGGGAGGAGCGCAAGACGCCCGCCTTGCACGCCAGCGCCCTCGCGCGCGAATGGAACCGGAAGTTCTACGCGATTCCAGGCGCGCGCGTCTTCGCCTTCGGCCCCCCACCGTTGCCCGGGTATGGCAACGTCTCCGGCTTCACCCTGCAGTTGCAGGACCGCTCCGGCGGCAGCATCCAGCAACTCGCCGGCTACGTCGAGCAGCTCACCCGAGCGGTGTCCCAACGTCCGGAAATCGGTCGCCTCAGCACCACCTTCAGCCCGGCGACGCCCCAGGTGAAGGTCGAACTGGACCGCGAAAAGGCGCGCACGCTCGGCGTGACGGTGGACAACGTCTTCGCGACGCTCCAAACCTACTTGAGCGGGCTCTACGTGAACGACTTCATCCGCTTCGGACGGGTCTATAAGGTGTTCCTCCAGGCTGAACCGGAGTTTACCAACACCCCGGAGGACATCGGTCAGTTCTATGTCCGGAATAGTGACGCCCAGATGGTGCCGCTCAGCACGCTCGTGAAAGTCAGCAAGATGTCCGGTCCGAATTTTGTCACGCGCTTCAACCTCTACAACGCGGCGGAAATGTTGGGCGCGCCCGCGCCCGGCTACAGTTCCGGACAAGCCATCAAGGCCATCGAGGAAGTCATGAAGACCATGCCGAGCGACACCGACTATGAGTGGTCCGGCCTAACCCTCCAGGAGAAGAAGTCCGAGGGCCAGGCGCCGATCATCTTCGGCATGGCGGTGCTGTTCGTGTTCTTGTTGCTGGCGGCACAGTATGAGAGCTGGGGCCTGCCCTTTGCGGTGCTGCTGGCGACGCCGACGGTCGTGCTCGGGACGTTTGTTGGCATGCTGACGCGGCAGTTCGACCTCAATGTCTATGCGCAAATCGGATTGGTCATGCTCATCGGGTTGGCGGCCAAGAACGCCATCCTGATCGTCGAGTTCGCCAAGATGAAACGCGAGGAAGGAATCGAAATCCTCGAGGCCGCGGTGCAGGGATCAAGACTCCGTTTGCGTCCGATCCTGATGACCTCCTTCGCCTTCATCCTCGGCTGCGTGCCGCTGATGCTGGCGACGGGTTCGGGCGCCGCCGCCCGCAGTACGATGGGCACCGGCGTGGTCTTTGGCATGACGATCGCAACAGCCCTGGGTCTGTTCATCATCCCGGTCTGCTATGTGTTTGTGCAGCGGATGGTCGAGCGCGGTGGCAGGAAGCAACCCGTGAAGTCCAGCTCGCGCGACTTGGAGACTGCCGCGGGCGCCAGATCGTTGCTGCCCGCGAGCGATTCTCCCGCTCCGGCACCGCCCGGCAAACCTGAAGGGACGTATTGATGAAAACAGGAATGAAATGCGACATCAGTGTCGCCTCGTGTCTGGCGGCCCTTCTCTTCTTTGGCTGCGCGGTTGGGCCAGACTACCAGCGCCCGGCCCTGAACACGCCGGCTGCGTTCCGGGCTTCGGCGACGGATACGAACGACTTGGCCGCCACTGTGTCGCTGGCCAACCTGGGCTGGTGGCAGGTCTTGGCTAATCCGCAAC
>DAOOQY010000336.1:0-5348 GCA_035389025.1 Verrucomicrobiota bacterium | reverse complement strand
ATCGCTGCCTTTGCCGGTGGTTCAGGCAAAGAAGATCGACCGGGATTTCAAACCGAACGGGCGCCTGGACGAACCGGCTTGGCGGGCCGCATCACCCGCGCGTCTCGAGTACCTCCTGAAGGATGGCTCCGCACGACCCGATTTGACCACGACGGCCCGTGTCCTCTGGTCCGACTCGCATCTCTATTTCGGGTTCGAGGCGCCTTACGAGACCCTCGCCACATTCGCGCCTGTCCTCAAAGACAAAGAACGCCTCGGCCTTTGGGAACGCGACGTTGTCGAGGTGTTCATCGGAACCGATCCGGCCCGCCCCGATCATTACACCGAATTCGAGGTGGCCCCGACGGGCGAGCGGTTGGACCTGGCCATCCGGGGACGGGACAAGGACTTCGACTGGAGCAGCGGTTTTGAATCGGACGTCCGCCTGAACCGCAAGACCAGGGTCTGGACCACCGAATTCCGGATTCCGCTTGCGGCTCTGAGTCCGGCCAAGCCCGAGCCAGGCGCGCGCTGGCGCCTCAACCTCTATCGCCACGCCGCCACGGAACGGGCCTTTCTGGCCTGGCACCCGACCGCCACGGCCACCGCGCACACGCCGACGAAGTTCGGTTTCCTTGAACTTGTTCATTGAACGGACATGACACCGACAGAGAGGCTGACCGCCGACGAATGCGGCCGGTCCTCGAGGCGGCACACACTGCATGAAAATTCTCTTAGTCAGCCCCCAGACACCCGATACTTTTTGGAGTTTTCGTCATGTCGTTCGGATGGTGTCCAAGCGCGCGGCGTTTCCGCCCTTGGGTCTGCTGACCGTCGCGGCCATGCTGCCGTCGGATTGGTCGCTGCGGGTGGTGGATTTGAACGTCGAGCGTCTGCGGGATGAACATCTGCGGTGGGCCGACTACGTGATGCTCAGCGCGATGCGCATCCAGCGGGAGTCGGTGCTCGATGTCGTCGCCCGTTGCGCCGCGGCGGCCAAGCCGCTGATCGGAGGCGGCCCGCTCTTCACCACCGGCCACGAGGAGTTCCCCGAGGTGCCGCATGTGGTCCTCGGCGAGGCGGAGGACCTCATGCCCGAACTGGTGCGCGACATGGAACAGGGCACTCTCAAGCCCGTGTACCGGGCTTCCGGATTCCCCGATGTCACGCGCACGCCGATTCCGCGCTGGGACCTCATCGACCTGCGCAATTACGTCACGATGGCGGTCCAGTTCTCGCGCGGCTGCCCGTTCGACTGCGAATTCTGCGACATCATCGTCATGAACGGCCGGGTGCCGCGGACCAAGACGCCGGCGCAATTGGTGGCGGAACTCGAAACGCTGCGCCGGGCCGGCTGGAAGGACATGGTGTTCGTGGTCGATGACAATTTCATCGGAGACAAGCGGCGCGCCCGCGCCTTGCTCCGGACGTTGATCGAGTGGCGGACCGGCACGGGCGCGCCGGGGGGCTTTCTGACCGAGGCGTCGGTCAACCTGGCCGACGATCCGGAGTTGCTGCAGTTGATGGTCCAGGCCGGCTTCACCAAGGTCTTCGTCGGCATCGAGACGCCCTCCGCCGAGTCGCTGGCCGAGTGCCACAAGATGCAGAACCGCGGACGCGACCTGATGTCGGCCGTGCAGACGATGCAACAGGCCGGCCTCGAAGTGATGGGCGGGTTCATTGTCGGATTCGACAGCGACCCGGCGGACATTTTCAAGCGCCAGTTCGAGTTCATCCAGCGATCCGGGGTGGTGACCGCGATGGTGGGTTTGCTCACGGCGCTGCCACGGACCCGCCTCTACGATCGGCTCAAGCGCGAAGGCCGCCTCGAACGGGAGAGCAGCGGCAACAACACCCAAGCCGAGTTGAATTTCCGTCCGAAACTCAATCGCGATTTCCTCCTTTCCGGCTATCGCGACCTGATGAACCGGCTCTACGAACCGCGCGCCTACTACCAGCGCATCCAAAACTTCCTCCGCCGACACCAACCGCGGCGCGGCCCCGCACTGCGTCTTTCCTCCGACGATGTGCGCGCCTTTCTCAAGTCGTTCTGGGTTCTCGGCGTCGCCCACCGCGGGCGGCGGGCCTACTGGCGGCTTCTCTGGACCACCCTGTTGTTGCGTCCGCACCAGTTTCGTCAGGCGATCGAGATGGCCATCATCGGCCACCATTTCCGGCGCGTTGCGACAAGCCTCGACCGCACTGGGGACCCTTAACACGCGCCGGGCCCCGGCTGCCGGGCGGTTCGCACCCGCCTGGCGGGAGCAGTTGGCGGTGGATCAGGCCGGGGGAAGCGCCCACAACTCGAACCGATTTCAGAGGACACTATGATGCCGCACAAGACCACATCCGCTCACGGCGCTTCCCTGTCACGCCGTGATTTCCTCACCATCGCGGGCGCTGCCGGCGCCGGCGGCGCCCTGATCGCAAAGACTGCGGCCGCCGCCGCGGACCCGCCTCCGCCAACGCCCCAACCGGCGCAGCAACGGGTCTTCGGTTTGCGCCACCCGGCCCTCGACATGGTCCGCATCGGCTTCATCGGTGTCGGGAGCCGCGGATCGAGTTTGCTGGGTGACCTGCTCGAACTCGGCGGAGTCCAAATCAAGGCCGTGTGCGACATCGTGCCGGATCGGGTCGAGGCCGCCCGGCGGCGTGTTGGGGCGAAGAAGCAGCCGGAGCCGGACGGCTACTCGGGGGGCGACACGGATTTCGAGCGCCTCTGCCAGCGCGACGATCTTGATCTGGTCTACATCGCCACGCCCTGGGACTGGCACGTCCCGATGGCCGTCAGCGCCATGCGCCATGGCAAGCATGCCGCAATCGAGGTGCCGGCCGCCATGACACTCGACGATTGCTGGCGTTTGGTGGACACCGCCGAGCAAACGCGCCGCCACTGCCTGATGCTCGAAAACTGCTGCTACGGCGAGATCGAACTCATGGTGCTGCGCATGGTGCGTCAGGGCGTCTTGGGCGAGTTGACGCACGGCGAGGCCGGCTATCTCCACGAGGCGCGCGACTGGCTGCTGCGCGAGGACAGCTCGGCCAAGTGGCGCCGGCGGTTCGTCGCCACGCTCA
Organism: Verrucomicrobiota bacterium; assembly: GCA_035389025.1. GTDB lineage: Bacteria > Verrucomicrobiota > Verrucomicrobiia > Limisphaerales > J093 > MWFF01. Next base: position 2,294 of record DAOOQY010000336.1, on the reverse strand, counting down.
ACGGCAATCTCTACCCGACACACGGACTGGGCCCCGTCGCGGAATACATGAACATCCACGCCGGCGACACGTTCGATCACCTGGTGTCGATGAGTTCGCTCGAACTCGCGCTGAGCCGGCGTCTCGAAGCCCGGTCCGGCGCGTCCACAGGCGGCCGCAGGGCCTTCGCCTGCGGCGACATCAACACAACGCTGGTGAAGACCGCCCTGGGGCGCACGATCATGATTCAGCACTCGCTGGCTCAGTCGCGCCCCTACAGCCGCATCAACCTCATCGCGGGCACCACGGGCACGTTCTGTGACTATCCGCCCCGGCTGCATCTGGACGGTCAGGGCGAGGGCTGGACCACGGAGTTGCAGCCGTACCACGACAAGCACGGTCATCCCTTCTGGAAAAGCCTCAATGCCCAGGCCCGGCAATCCGGCGGACATGGCGGCATGGATTACGTCATGAACTGGCGCCTCATCCAATGCCTGCGCCTGGGACTCCCGCTCGACATGACCGTCTATGACGCCGCCGCCTGGAGCAGCATTGTGCCGCTGAGCATCGCCTCCGTGGCTCGAGGCAGCGCGCCCGTGACGGTTCCCGACTTCACCCGTGGCGCCTGGCGCCAGCAGGCCCCCAGTGCATTGGCCGACGACTGGCCGGCGCCGGTCTAGCCCGCATAGCAGTCCTCTTGCGAAGTCCCAGTGCCCTGTGCACCATAGGGGTGTGAAATATGCGGGCTAGCCGAGCCAGGCGCAGGGAATCCAGATGATGTTCGAGGCCAGGCCGGCCAGGACATCGTCGATCGTGATCCCCCACCCGCCCGGCAGGCCCTGGCTTTGGCGGATGGGCCAGGGCTTGATGACATCAAACAGACGGAAGGCAACAAAACCGGCTGCCAAGACCAGCCATCCCCGCCCCGTCACCAAGACATCCGGCGCCGGCATCGCGCCTGTCACACAGAGATGATGACCGATCCATCCGGCGAAACACAAGGGGAGCGCCGTGATCTCATCGAGCACGACCGAGCCGGGGTCGCGCTCCCGAAGAAGCCGTTCAGCCAGCCCGCACACAACGACCGACAACGCCAGCCCCGCCGCAACGCCCAGTCCGTACCACCAGACGCTCCGCGTTGCGACCAACACGAGTGTCCAGGCCACGCCGACCACCGATCCGAATGTGCCCGGGGCAACCGGCACGCGCCCGACGCCGAAGCCTCGAGCCATCCACAGGACGAGGGCGTCCACCCTCTTGCGCTCACATGTCATCGAGATAGAGCGCCCGGTTCCGCCAAAGATAGAGGGCGCCGGAGGTCACGGTCAGCACAACAGTCACATAGAGGGCGAGTTGGGTGAAGGCAGGCACCCACCACTCGAGCAGGCGGCGAAGCCAGGACCACCACTCGACATGCGCGTCCAGCACGAGCAACGAAACGATTGCCACGATCTGCGAGACGGTCTTGTGCTTGCCGTAACCCTCCGCCGCCAGCACGATGCTCTTGGACGCCGCCAGCAGGCGCAGGCCGGTGATCGCCAACTCGCGCGCCACGATCAGCACCACCATCCACCCCTCGACGGCCACCGGAGCCGCCGGATTCATCCGACCGCGTTCGAGCAGCATGATGAATGCCGTGCAGATCAGGACCTTGTCGGCCAGAGGGTCCATGAGGATGCCGAAGTTGGTGATCAGACCGCGCCGACGGGCGATCCGGCCGTCGAGGTAATCCGTGATGCCCGCTGCGCAGAAAAACACCAGGGCCAGCGTGTCGTTCACGGGCGAGCGCGACAACACCGCCCAGAGAAAGACCACCGTGAGCGCAAAACGCGACACCGTGAGTTTGTTCGGCAGATTCATGCGCTTTCAGTCTTGTTCGTCCAGCGGCGGAGTCTAACGGGGTGACGCGGCTTCGTCGAGCCTTGCGCGAGGAGCCTTCGTGGAGGGGGCGCTGGCCAGGGGCCCGGCGCTGTGTCATTGGCTGGGAGGGTCTGGCTGAGGGCCATGACCCGCTCCGCCGTATCGTTCCCGGATCATCTTGAGAATGACGAAGGACTCGCGCTCGCGCTCTTCGAGCGAGCCGGTGATATAGGCGATCGTCTCCAGGTGCGCCGGGATGAAGAGCTTCGAGAGGGCGTTGCAGCGGCGCTGAGTCTTGCGCAACTCGCGGGCCAGGCGGATGACCGCGTTCTCCAACTCGGCCAGTTCCGCCAACAAAGGCAGGACCTCGACGAAGCGCAGCATGGCCAAGTCAGTGTTTGCGGACGTGGTGCTGACGCCGAACTGCGGGCCGGGCGCATCGAGCCGCGCCTGCA
>DAOOQY010000335.1:0-5354 GCA_035389025.1 Verrucomicrobiota bacterium | reverse complement strand
GATACTGAAGTTCCTTGGGGAGCAGCACCGCACGCGGCTTCGGGCCTTGGCCGTGATTGGCGAGGTGCTCGAATGAAGTGGCGCCTCGGATTGGGGCAGGGCAGAGCCACCCTCGGGCATTTGGCCCGGCCGCTTGCCTTGTGGGGTGCATGGGTGGCCCTGTTCATGGTGTTCCGCGGTGTCTTGGTCGGCGCCACATGGCAATTCCGCAGCGACGCCACGCCGGCGCTGCTGGTCGGAGCGTTTCTACACGGATTGCGTTTTGACCTTTCGATGGCGGCGCAACTGGTGGCCCCGTTCGCCCTGTGGTCCCTTTGGCGTTCCCGTCCAAGTCGGTGGGAAAACCGCCTGCGGCTGGGGCTGTTCACGGGCCTTGTGTTCGTCGTCTTGTTTACCCTGGCCGCCGAGATTGAGTACTACAAGGAGTTCCAGATGCGCCTGGGGCCGCTCATGTTTCAGTTTTTTGGAATGGGCGCAGAAAACGATCGGACCATCCTGGGCATGGTCTGGCATGGTTATCCCGTGCTGCGGTGGCTGTTGGTGTGCGCCGCGGCCACGGCGGCTTTTGTCATTGGGACGCGCCGGTGGTTGATTCCACAGGCCACCCTCGACAGTTTGGCCAGCCGGGCGCTTGCGACACTGGTGCTGGCCGCCGGCACGGTGGTCGCCACGCGGGGCGGTCTGCAGCCGACCCCACTGCGATGGGGCGACGCGGTGTTTTCCCAAAACGCCTATGCCAACGCCATGACCCAGAACGGCCTCTACGCGCTGACCACGACGCTCCGGCATCGTGGCAAGGCTGCCCAGGATTCGAGATGGCTTCGCGCCATGAACCCCGCTGAGGCCATTGCCATCACGCGCCAGATGGTGCTCCTGCCCGGCGAGCAGTTGATCGAGCCGGACACATACCCCCTTTTGCGCCGGTCACCGCCCACCGGCCTCCCGGTCGTCCTTCGCCGGCCCAAGAACGTCGTCGTCATCATCATGGAGAGCTTCAGCGGACGCTTCTGTGGCGCGACGGGCGGGCGTTATGGCGCGACCCCGCGTTTCGACGCCCTGGCCCGGCGGGGCCTCCTGTTTGAGCGCGCACTATCCGTGAGCACGCACACGGCGCAAGGTGTGCTGGCGACCCTGTGTTCGTTCCCCAACTTGCCGGAGCGCGATAACCTCATGAAGCAGCCCGAGGGCAATCAACCGATGCTCACCTTGCCACAATTGCTGCGCCGGCAGGGATTCGCCACGCTGTTCCTCTACAACGGCCTGCTTGCGTGGGACAACAAGGAGGGGTTCTTCCGCAGCCATGGCGTGGAACAGTTCATCGGCCGCCATGACTACGTCAATCCCGTCTTTGTGGACCCCGATTGGGGCGTGTCGGACCAAGACGTCTTCAGTCGTGCGCGGCAGGAATTCGACGCGCTGGCGCGAGCGGGCCGGCCGTTCCTCGGTGTGATTCTCACGTTGTCCAATCATGCGCCCTTCAATCTCCCGCGCGTGCCCGGTCTGGCCCCTATCACCGGTGGCGGCCAACAGAACACCCGGCTCAACGGCATTCACTATGCGGACTGGGCCATCGGCGAGTTCATGGAGCAGGCCGGCCGCACTCCGTGGTTTGCCGACACGCTGTTTGTTTTCGCCGGCGATCATGGGTTCGGCCTGCCGCCGGTGCTCACCCCGTTGAACCTCCTCCACGAGCACATCCCAATCCTGTTTTACGGCCCTGCCATCCTCGGCGACGCCGGGGAACGCCGCAGCGTGATTGCCAGCCAACTCGACATTCTGCCGACCATCTTGGGCATCTTGGGAACTGACGAGCCGCATCAGGCTTTCGGACGCAACCTCTTGCGCCTGCCTCCCGACGATCCGGGTCATGCCTATTTGAAACAGTCCGGAGACCCCGCGGTCGGCTATCTCGAGGGGGACTGGTTGTCGGTATGCGCTCTGGGACAAGCCTCCCAACTCTATCGCATCGACCTCGGTGACCCGCCGTCTGCCAGCGAGGACCTGACCGCCCGCGAACCCGCCCGCGCGGCCGCACTCGACAAACGCCTGACGGCCTTCACAGTGACCGGGCTCTACACGCTGACCAAGCACTCGATGGCTCCCCATCCTTGAAAGCCACGCGGGGGAAAGCGCGGCGCAGACACGCAGGGGCTTTTCGTTGAACTGAGAAACTGAGAACTGGTTTTGGATTGAGGCCCGCCTCGCCAGCCCGCATGGTTCATGGGGTCGTGACTACCGCGAAGCCGAACACTCTAAGGCGTGGAGCCTTGCGGGCTGGAACAAGGAGGTTCGTAGCGCGGTTTGGGCTGCGCGGCGCCCTGGCGTTGGCCGCCTGGAACCTCGCTGCCCATGTCCCCGCCGCTGCGCCCGACTGGCAACAGGGCGCGGGATTCCGCATCCGCGAGCTGGCGCCTGCGATAGCCGATGCGTCGGGCGGACGCGACGTCGGCTTCACCGCCATCCCGCCCTCCCGCAGCGGCATCGCGTTCGCCAATCCGCTGCCTGTCCGGTGGGTGATGGACAACAACAATCTGATGAACGGCTCGGGCGTGGCGGCGGGCGACTTCGACGCCGACGGCTGGTGCGACCTGTTCTTTGCGGGGATCAACGGCACAAACGCTCTGTACCGCAACTTGGGCGATTGGCGATTCGAGGACGTGACCGCGAAGGCGGGCGTCACGAAAGCCGCGCCGCATGCGACCGGCGCGGCGTTTGGCGACACGGACGGCGACGGGGATTTGGATTTGCTGGTGGCGACCCTTGGCCGCGGGGTGCGTTGTTTCGAGAATGACGGCGATGGGCGTTTTCTCGAGACCACGGTCGGGGCCGGTCTCGGCGGCGAGGCCGGCAGCACCACCCTGGCGATGGGGGATGTGGACGGCGACGGCGACCTCGACCTCTACGTGGCAAATTATGGATCGATCTCGATCTTGCGCTCCGGCGGGCGCGCCGAGATGCGGTTGGTCAACGGCAAGTGGGAGATCAGCGGGCCGTACGCGAAACGGCTGCGATTCATCGATGGCCGGCTCGAAGAGGTCGGCGAAGCCGACACGCTCTATCTCAATGACGGCAAGGGCCGGTTCCGCGCGGTGCCGTGGAACTCGGAGTTTTTCCGCGACGAGCAGGGCACGCCCAGACCTGCGCCGCTGGACTTCGGTCTGACGGCGCAGATGCGGGATCTGAACGGCGACGGCGCGCCGGACATCTACGTCTGCAACGATTTCCAGACGGTTGACCGGGTCTGGATCAACGACGGCACCGGGCGCTTCCGCGCCCTGCCGCGCCTGGCGATGCGCAAGCAGAGCTTCTCCTCGATGGGTGTCGATTTCGCCGATATCAACCGCGACGGGTTCCTGGATTTTATCACGACCGAGATGATGAGCCGCGACCACCGGCTTCGCATGCGGCAGGTGGTCGGCATCGGGCCGCTGATCCCCGAACCGGGCAGGATCGAGAACCGGCCCGAGGTCGGGCGCAACACGCTGTTTGTGAACCGGGGCGACAACACGTTCGCTGAGATCGCCCATTATGCCGGTGTCGTCGCATCCGATTGGTCCTGGCTGCCTGTTTTCCTCGATGTCGATTTGGACGGATTCGAGGACATCCTGATCGGAAACGGGATGATGTTCGATGTCCAGGACCGGGACGTGCTGCAGCAGATTCGGTCGTTTGGACGCCAGACGCCCGAGCAAAGCCGGACCAACCTGGCGCTCTATCCGAGCTTCGTCACCCCGGATCAGGCGTTGCGCAATCGCCAGAATCTGACCTTCGAGGATGTCAGTGAGCGATGGGGGTTCGGTGCGGATCGGATCACGCAGGGCATCGCCCAGGCGGATTTCGACAACGATGGCGATCTCGATCTGGCTCTCAATGGCGTCAACAGCGGCGCCGCCCTCCTCCGCAACGAGGCCCGCCCGCCACGCCTGGCCATCCGCCTGCGAGGCCGCGCCCCAAATCCATTCGGAATCGGAGGCCTTGTCCGCGTCCTGGGCGGCCCCGTCGGGCTTCAGATGCAGGAGATTCTCTGCGGTGGCCACTACCTGTCGTGCAGTGACACCTTGCGGGTCTTCGCGGCGGGCGCCGCAACCAATGTGTTGGCGATTCAAGTTCGCTGGCGCAGCGGCGCCATCACCACGCTCGAAGGCGTCCGGCCCAATCGCCTCTATGAGATCGCTGAACCGCCGACAGCCACGCATCGAGACGCGGTGGCATCCGGGACGCCGCCCCCGACGACGTTCCGCGATGTCAGCGATTGGCTCGGGCATGTCCATCGTGAGCAGATGTTCCCGGACTACCAGCGGCAGCCGTTGTTGATGAAACAGTTCAGCCAGCTCGGACCCGGCGTCGCCTGGTTCGATCTGGATGCCGACGGCCAGGATGAACTGATCGTCGGGGCGGCAAGAGGCGGCGCCTTCGAGGCGTTTCGATGGAACGGGACCAACCGATTCGACTCCCTCAACGCACCGGGAAACGTCCCGGCCCCCGACGATCTCACAGGGCTGGCAGGGTGGGTGTCGTCCGACGGCGCGCGGTCGGTCTTTGCCGGGCTCTCGCACTATGAATCCGAAAACCCCTACAGCGCCGGATTGGCGCGGGGTTCCCTGGCGGCCCCCGGCGGCCCATTCGAGGTGAGACCTTTCCTTGCCATCCCCGGCACCCGCAGCGTGATCGGCCCGCTCGCAGTGGCCGATATCGATGCGGACGGAGACCTCGATTTGTTCGTCGGCGGCCGGGTGATTCCGGGTGCGTATCCCCAGCCCGCGGTCTCGCGTATCTTCAGGCAAGAGCCGGACGGTCCTCGACTTGACGAAGCGAGCAGCGCGGCGGTGGCCGACGCCGGTCTGGTGAGCGGCGCTGTCTGGAGCGATCTGGATGAGAACGGCTTCCCGGACCTGGTGTTGGCCTGCGAGTGGGGGCCGATCCGCCTCTTCCGAAACGAGCGCGGAACGCTCAGCGAGTGGAACGTACCGGTGATCGTTCAACACCCAACGCTCGGCGCTCAACCAACAAGCGGCAACCGCGCCGGCACCATCAACCATCAACCGTCAACCATCAACGAACTCAGCGGCTGGTGGAACGGGGTGACGACAGGAGACTTCGACGCCGACGGCCAACTCGACATCGTCGCGGGCAATTGGGGTCTCAACAGCCATGTGTCGGCATCGGTCGCGCATCCGGCTCGGCTTTTCTACGGCGATCTGGCCGGTCTCGGCGTGACCGATCTCATCGAGGCGGCGTACGTCCCGGAGTTGGGCGCCGAAGCGCCGGTGCGCGGCTTGAATGCGTTGGGTCAGGCCTTTCCGATGCTACAAGGCCGCTACCCAACCCATCGCGCCTTTGCCAGTGCGACAATC
>DAOOQY010000334.1:0-5368 GCA_035389025.1 Verrucomicrobiota bacterium | reverse complement strand
GAGTATTGCCCCCGCTTCCTGCTCGGCTACGCCGTCGAGCCGCATCAGGTCATGCGCACCCTCGCCTTCACCGCCACGGGCGCCGAGTACTGGAACCAATGGGCCGCTCTCTGCTGCTCGTGCGGACTCTGCACCCTCTACGCGTGCCCGGAAGAGCTGTTCCCGAAGGAGGCCTGCGACAACGCCAAGGCCGCAATGCGCAAGGCCGCCCTCAAGTGGACCGGCAAGACCGACGTCAAGCCGCACCCGATGCATGAGGGGCGGCGCGTGCCAATCAAGACCCTGATGAAGAAACTGCACGTCGTCGAGTACGATCATCCGGCCGAGTGGCGCGAGGTCGCCCTGAAGCCGCGGCAGGTCGTCCTGCCACTCAAACAGGGCGCCGGCGTGGCCAACGTTCCCCTGGTCAAGACGGGCGACCGCGTCGCCGCGGGCCAGCCGCTGGGCGAGGTCCCCCCCAAGTCACTCGGGGCTATCATTCACGCCCCTTTTGCCGGTCGCGTCGTGTCCGTCACCGACCGCATCGTTTTGGAGAGAGCATCATGAAGGAGAAATCCATCGGTTTGATCGAGTTGTCGAGTGTCGCCGCCGGATTCGAGGTGGCGGACACCATGTTGAAGGCCGGCAACGTCCGGCTCCTGTTGTCCCGCTCGATCTGCTCGGGCAAGTACATGGTGCTGATCGGCGGCGACGCTGCCGCCGTCGAAGCCGCCGTCGAGGCGGGCGCCGTCGCCGCCAACGGGTGTCTGATCGACTCGTTCACCATCGCCAACGTCCATCCCGAGGTGATCACCGCCCTGGGCCGGACGACGCCGGCCGAACCCGACGGCGCCCTGGGCATTCTCGAATCGTTCAACGTTGCCACCCTGCTCCAGGCGGCCGATGCCGCCGCGAAAGCCGCCGCCGTCACGCTCCTCGAGATCCGGCTGGCCATGGCACTGGGCGGCAAAGCCTTCTGCACCATGACCGGCGATGTCGGATCCGTCCAATCGGCCGTCGCCGCAGGGCGGCGTCTGATCGCGGACGCCGGAGTGCTGGTCAACGCCGTGGTCATCTCGCGCCCCCACCCCGACGTCTACCGGGAAGTGATCTGATTCTGCTGAAGCCCTGAAAGCGAACGGCAAAGCGCGGGCAAACCGAGCACCCGAGCGCTATTTCAAATCCTCGCCGGCAAGGCCGCCGACAGTCCAATCGAGGTTGTAGACGGGCGTCGTGCCGTCCATGAATGGCGCGTTGAGGCGTTCGTACAGGGCAAACTCGGCATGGCCCTCGACGAACAGAAGCGCCATGCCCTTGGCGCCGTGGCCCGCAGTGGTGGTGTTCTTGCGGATGTCGTTCCACTCGCGCGCCACGCTCGCGAAGCAGGGGGAGATCGCCTTCTTGGCGGGGGACCGGACATCGGGGACTTTGCGAAGCTTGAGGGTGCTGTTGTCGTCGGTGCGATAGAACGTGACGTAGTAGTAGTAAGAGCAGGGGAAGAGGAGTTCGTTGGTGCGGATCGGATACGCATTCGCGAGAGTCCACTCGATGTTGAACCCGCGTCCGCGGTCCGCCGGGCACACGTAGAACGCCCGTGCGTTGGTTGTGATGTAGGGATCGAAGAGCTTCAAGACATCGACAAAGCCCATCTGGGGCCAGTCGCGACCCGAGTATGGGAAGGCGTCGGTGTTGTCGGAGTTGTACATGGCCATCGTGATGCCCACTTGGCGGAGATTGGAAAGGCACCGGGCAAGTTGCCCCTTGGCCTTCGCCTTGCTCAAAGCAGGCAGGAGCATCCCCGCCAGGATCGCGATGATGGCGATCACCACCAGCAGTTCGATCAACGTGAATCCGGCCCTCCGCCACCGCTGTCCTGATCCGGCGGCTCCGAGTGTTCGAGGAGGTTTCTTCATGATAGCCATGCCTCATCGAGGCTTCGCCTCAAACCGACAATGCCCCTCACCAGTCTGCTCGCGCTGGGCTTCGACAAGGCCTCGCGGCCGTCGACACTCCGCGCGCTCTCTGGGTTTTCCGTGAGCAACGATACGCGCGGCAGCCGGGAGCGTCAAACCCTGCAAGGAGACCACCTTGCCCCTCATCGAGATCTTCCATCCGGTTGCCCCGAAAACAGATATCCGATCCGTGGTCTACGTCGCCACCTTTGTCGCTTGACCCGCCGGCGGCCGACAAAGGTGGCGACAACGGCCGCAACAAAGGCGGTGTCGCTGCAAAGCTCATTGACACGCGAGGCGGTGGTCACAACTTCATGCAACATGCGGCTAACCCGCATAGCAATCATCCTGTGAGGTCTGACCGCCCTGGACACCGATGGGGTGTGAAATTGCGGGCTAGCACGAAACGCTTTCCAGCGCCGGCGCCTCGTGCAATGTATGGGGCCAGTCGATGAACAGTCGGAGTCATAGAGGCTGGGGCTGCGTCCTCGCCTTGGCCATGTGCAGCGCGCTCGCCGCCGAGGCGCCCACAAATGCTTTGCCGCCCCTCGACACCGTGCTGCATGGCATCGTGCAAAGGGCTGAGGCCGATGCCAGGATCCAGCAGGAGTTCCTCGCCCGCTATGCCTTCGTCCACACCGTGACGCGCCAGGAGCACACGCCCAAAGGCAAGCTCAAAAAGCGCAAGACCGAAACTGTGTCTCACGATCCCACGGCGAAGAACGCGATCCCGCCGCCCTCCCCTCCCCCCAACGGCAGCTCGAGCCGGCCCGATCGCAGCCATGCGCGGCCCGAAGCCGCCGCCAACGAGGAACCGCTGGACCGCCCCTACGAGCGAGAGGATGTGGTCGTGACCGACGGTTTGATGCGGCGGTTCGAGTTCACGCTCCTGGGACGCGAAACATGGGAAGCCTTGCCGCTGTTGAAACTCGATTTCCGACCTGCGGTTCCGACTCTCCACGCCAAGGGAGTCCTCGAGCGGCTGATCAACAGCATGGCCGGAACCCTCTGGGTGGATGAGAGGGATTACACCGTTGTGCGCATCAGCCTCCGCCTGATCGATAAGGTCAATGTCGGCGTGGGCGGCTTGCTCGGCTCGGTCTCGGCCTTCCAGTGCGAGTTCGAGCGATTCAGGACACCCGACCAACTCTGGTACACGCGCCGGGTCGATTGGCGCGCCGAATACCGCGAATTCCTGGTCCAAAAGATCGTCGAGCAGCAGGAAACACGAACCGAGGTGCGCCGGGTCAGCGAGACCGCGCCCTGAAGGCAATCCCGCCAACGAGGCGGGGCTTCAGACCAGGCGAGATGTCGGGCAAGTTCGATCGCGTTGGTTGCATGCGCTTGGTCTGACCCCCCGGCACGCATTCGCTCCGACCCGGGCATCAGAACGGACGGGAGCGCGCGAGATGCCCGGGGCGGCGAAGACATGCGCCAAGAATCTTCGTGACGGAGGGGCTCCGACCGCTCATATTCGATGGCGTTAGCACTCTATGAAAAAGCCATTCGATGCGCGCCTTCGTGTCGAAGGTCGGCTGCCTGGCCGCGCGTTCACGCTGATCGAGTTGCTGGTGGTTATCGCGATCATCGCCATCCTTGCCGGCATGCTGCTGCCGGCGCTGGCCAAGGCGAAGGAACAGGGGCAGCGCAGCCGCTGCATCGCCAACGTCAAGCAGATACTGGCGGCCACGCACATGTACACGACCGACTACAACGACTACATGCCGTACACGTCGTGGAGTTCCGACACATTCAACGTGGCGAACTGGATGTACATGCGGGTCGCCACCAACCGGCCGGACCACACGGTCGAACGCGGCCTCCTCTGGCCCTACCACCAGGCCAAGAACCTCTACTGGTGCCCGCTGGACAAAACCAACACAACCTACTTCAAACTCCGGGACATGAAGGTCGGCAGCTACGTTATGAACGGCGCAGTGTCGGGTTACTCGACCGGTCCGCGCGGCGCTTACACGACCTACCGGATGGCCGAGTTTCAACCGGACCGCATGCTGTACTGGGAACCGGACGAGAAGCAGCCATCCTACTTCGATAATGTGGCCAGCACGCCCGACGAGGGGGTCACCCAACGCCACAACACCGGCACGGTCATGGGAATGTTCGGCGGCCAAACCGAATACATGAAATTCAAGACATACTACATCGAGGCCGGCATCGGCGGTTATCCCGGAATCCGGCCCGGACGATTCTGGTGTAATCCCGGATCGCGCGGGGGCGACTGACCGAGGCGTTCATAGTCCCGACCGCCGGCCCACACGCAAGAGACTTGTCCCATGAACTTCTCTTCTCTTCCTCTCCCCCTCGCCTGTCTCGCGAGTGTCGCGGTGCTTGTTCTGTCCGGCTGCGGAAAGGGAGACAGCGGCGCGATCGAGGTGACACCGCCCAAGGAGGCCGCCTCCACCCTCGAACAGGCTTTCGATCAGGCCCCCGCCCCCGTCCAGGACGAGGTGCGCCAGGTCTCAGAGTCCATGCGGCGCGGGGAGTACGACAAGGCCGTGATGTCGCTCCAGGCCGTCAAGGAACAGTCGAATGTCACCCTCGAACAGGGAATGGCTGTCCACGGCGCAATGGTGTCGATGGAAAGCCAACTCATCCAGGCCATCCAGTCGGGTGACCAGAACGCCGTGCGCGCCTACGAGTTGCTCCGCGCCTTGAAACGGAATTAGCCCGCCCCTCGATCCCGGCACCCGGCATGCAATCGCTGCATGGTCAGGTGCTGTTGGCCGCGTGCCCTCACGCGGTGCAAGGGCAGACACCGGTCCGGACGCCGGGTCGTTGACCCTGCAAAGATGAAGACCGGTTTTGTAGGCCGCGTGCTGTCGCGCTGCATTTGGTTGCGCGGATCGGCTCGGTCGTTTTAGACTCCGCCCATGAATCAGCCTTCCATCGTTCACGCGATGCCTCGCCGCACTTTCCTTGCCACGGCCGCTGCCGCCGGCACCTTCACCGTGCTCAAACCGTCCACGGCCCTGGCCGACCCCGACAGCGTCCTCGAGATCGGCCTCATCGGCTGCGGCGGGCGCGGCGGCTGGATCGCCGACCTCTTCGTGCAAACCGGCAAGTATCGACTGGCGGCCTGCGCCGACTATTTCCAGGACCGCATCGATGCCGTGGGCGATAAGTTCAAGATCGAGACCGCCCGCCGCTATGCCGGCTTGTCAGGCTACAAGCGCCTTCTCGAGAGCAAGCTGGACGCGGTCGTGATCGAGACGCCCCCCTATTTCCACCCCGAGCAAGCCGCGGCGGCGGTCGACGCCGGCAAGCATGTCTTTCTGGCCAAACCGATCGCCGTGGACGTGCCCGGGTGCCTGAGCATTGGCGAGTCGGGCAGGCGCGCCACGGCGAAGAAGCTGGTGTTCCTGGTCGATTTTCAAACGCGCGCCAACGAACTGTATCGCGAGGCCCTGCGGCGGGTG
>DAOOQY010000333.1:0-5387 GCA_035389025.1 Verrucomicrobiota bacterium | reverse complement strand
TGGTACCAGTAGAAGACCGTGGCGTAGTCCATCCAGCAACCGCCCGCCTGCACTCGCTCAGCCCACTCGGGTCGCGAGGTAAACATCTGTTCCTGGCTCCAATTGATGGACCACGTCAGCTCCCGCGCGAAACGGATCGGCAGGTGATCGTGGAAGCGGTAAATGGAGAGCATCGAGGGTATGCCTTTGCCAATGAACGGCATGCCGGCACGAAGCCCCGCAAACGGCGCCTGGAAACCCCAACTGAATGTGAACGAATCTTCGGTCCCCAGGTAGTCCAACGCCCGCTCGCGGCCATCGATGTCAACTTCGTTGTTGCCCTCCATGACGAAGTTGAAATCCCGAAAGAGGGGTTCATCGGTCACGACGCTGAACTGCCGTCCGACGAGGTGGCCTTGCCCTTGGGCTCTGAACAGCGTGACCTTCGTGTCCTTCGTCAGTTGAAACGCCCACCGGCGCCACGTCGCGTGAAAGTAACCCAGTTCGGGATTCCACTGCGGCAGCGGCTCCCACTCGACGTAGCTGTAGTTGCTCGCGTCCTGGGGAGTGTCGTTATAAAGGATCACCCGACCGCGCTTGGCGAAGGGCATTGGAAAGTAGCAGTTGTAGCTCCAGGGGGCGCATTCGATCAGCGGCGCGCTGAAGTACGTGCTCTTGCCATTGCAGCCGTCACCGAAGAAATCGGCAAGCGGGCACAAGACCGCCGGCTCCGACGCATCGTCGAAGGTGATCTCGAGGACGATCCCCCGCGCGGTGAGCTCGGGATTGTGGTGCCGGGTGGTGTGGATGTGGCGGATGATCCCCGGGCCTTTCAGGTCCGCCACCACCATGCGTTGCCCCGCATCGAGCGACGGCAATTCCTGGTATCGGTCGTACTTCCAGCCGGCATTGGCGAAACCGGTTGGGGTGTCCTTCTTGAGGACTGCCAAGTCGCTCCCGACGTCCACGGCGCGACGAGGCGGCTCCTGTGCTGACAATGCGAGGCTGATGGCGGCGCACAGGCAAACACGGCTGAGGAAGTGCACGGTTCTTTGTTCTTTGCGGCGAGTGACACGTTGCATGATCGTGCTGCGGTCGCGCGGTGTGGCCTCATGCGCACACTCCGGTGACGATGAGGACACGGGTTCGGTGGCGGCCAGCACGGTGAACCGCCTGGGTGATAATGCCGTTGCAGGGGCCGCTTCCTTTTTCATGGTTGATCTGGTCAGTCCGACAACGCTCCCGCGGGTCTGTCCTGGCCGCCCAAGGTTCGGGCTGGGCTGTCCGGAGCCAGTCGGTAGTCGTGCTGGGCTGCATCGAGAAACTCGGGGTCGGCCAACAGGGAGTGTTGGTCGAACCCGCGCCCGTGCATGAACGCGGCGAACTCCTCGGCGCTGACAGTCTGTCGGCCCCAGAGCAGCACCGGCCCGCGCGACTGATACCAGCAGTTGTGATCCATCGCCAGCGCCGCGGTCCAGTCGCGTCCGCTCAGCCGGAGAAGGCTGTCGGTCGCGTTGCAGAAGACGTTGCAGCGGACGACCAAGTTCGTCGTGGCGGCGGCGTTGTCGTAGAACATCAGATGGCGCCCGTTGGGGTCGGGACGTTGCCGATGGCCCCAGCCGTAACCGGCATCAACGCAGGTATTGTGCTCGAACACGATATTGCGCGTCACGCTGCCGGAGCCACGATTCCAGTACTCGAACGAGTATTCGCTGTTCCAAATCACGTTGCGGCGATAAGTGATGTTCTCCTGCACGTTGGTGCCGTCACCCTGGTTGGTCAGGGCGGCATCGTAAATCTCCCAGAGGCGGCAGTCCTCGATGAGGCAATCGCGCGCGTCCGACCAGAACTCGATGCCGTTGCCGAAGCGCACGGGCGTGCCGTCGTCCCGGGTGAATTGATGGCCGCCGCCGATGAAGGAGAGATCGCAGCCGCGAATCGTGATATGGCGGGTGTTGCCCCCGCCGATGCCGTGGGCGGCCCCGTAACGCAGATCGAGGTTCTCGTAGGTCACATACGCCCGCCCGCTCTGGTCGATGATGTGTCTGCGCAACGCCAGTTCGATGCTGCGGGAGTGGGTGGCCGGGTTGTCGTCCGACCGAAGCTTCACCTGCTTTGTGCGGGCATCATAGTAGTAATCACCCTCGCGGAGCAGGTCCTCTTCGGACCACCGCTTGACCCCGGTGGACTTGCCGTGGTCGAAGATGAGGTTGCCCACGTCCAGCGACAATGAAGCGGCTTGATCGTCCGGCGAGCCAGACGGCGGCGTGGCCCAGAGGTGTTCGCCGACTCGTTCCCAGTCTGTGGGCCGATCCGCTGCCACCGAACCCAGGAGAACAGGCTTGGGCCCCTCGCCGTAGGCGCCGTACGTGACAACGCCACTGGCTTCGCCGCTCTGGGGAACGAGTTGGCCACGCCATGTCTGGCCCCGCCGGAAGAGCACCCGGTCGCCCGGTGTCAGCGCAGCGCGGTTCACCGCCGCCAGCGAACGCCAGGCGGTCTCGGGTTTGAGCCCGTCGCGAGTGTCGTCGCCGTTCACCGCATCGACGTGATGCGTGCGCCCTGGGCGGTGCTCCTCGATGTGGACCATAATCGCCGTTCGCATGGCTTCGGCCGCCCGGGCGGAGACAGCATGCGTGCTGGGCGGATCGTTGAACATGCGCTTGGAAATCGTCCATTGCACCTCCGCATCATCCACGGGTTGCTCGTCGGAGTGCAGGGTGATGGTGAACCTCACGGGATCGCCTTGCGCGTATGTGGCATCGGCGCGGTCGGTGGCGACGGAGAGGGCCGGGTTGGAGGAAGCGCCTGCGGGTCTCTCCGATGCAGCATGCGAGACTGCTACATCGGTCAACAACACCGCCACGGCCGCCAACGCCCAGGAAGAACGACTCAGTCTCACAGGAATACCTCAAAGCGGATGGTTGACGTGTTCAGTTTCAGCCGTCGGTCGGCGATCAACCCGAACCGCACAGCCCGGATTTCCGTTACACCTTTCCATTGGTGAGAAAGCCGCGCAGGCGGTCAACGCAAAGGCGCCAAGACGCCAAGGCGCAATGGCAGACGGATGATTCATCCACCTGCAGTCCATTCCCGCGCACGGCATTCTGGGTCTGCGTCCTCGGCGCCCCTGTTGACAGTGTGAGGTGCGTGGCACGGCTTACGTGGCAAGCATCGGCACCTGGTAACGCGCGAAGGTCCGATCGGAGGTCACGACGGTCAGGCCTTCAACCGTCGCCTGGGCGATGAGCATCCGATCGAACGGGTCCTGGTGCAAGTCGGGCAAGGCACGAAGCGCCGCGGTGTGGGCAAAACGCACCGGCAGTTCAACAAACCGCTCCTGAGTCAGGGTTTCCTGGAGATTCTCCGGGGTGCGTAGCTTGCCGAGCCCCCGCTTGATCTCCATTTCCCAGGCCGAAGCCGCACTGACAAACACGGTGTTGTTGCCGTCGCCGATGGCACTCCGGGCTGGCTCGCTGAGCTGAGCCGAATCCGCCAGCCACCACAACAACGCTTGGGTATCCAGCAGGAGCTTCATGGCCGGGAACCTGCCCTGCCCTCGAAGAGGGCGATGATCCGATCGTCCCCCGCATTGAAGTCCCTCGCCATCCGCACCTTCCCCTTCCAGGCGCCGGGTTTGCGGGGCGACACATCGCGCTGGAATGGCACCAGCCGCACCATCGGGCGTCCCGCCTTCGCCAGCACAATGTCGCCACCCGCCGCCGCCTCCTCGACCAGTCGCGAAAGGTGGGTCTTCGCGGATTGCATGTTCACCGTCTTCATA
Source organism: Verrucomicrobiota bacterium (assembly GCA_035389025.1). GTDB lineage: Bacteria > Verrucomicrobiota > Verrucomicrobiia > Limisphaerales > J093 > MWFF01. The sequence goes on along the minus strand of DAOOQY010000333.1, from coordinate 1,624 downwards.
CCAGACCAAGTCTGGTCTGCTCCGCAGCGCGGTCAAGGGCAAATCCGTCGTTCACTCCGACCTTGAGCGTGTTTGTTGGTCCACCTCCCCGAAGAGAGTCACCTTCCCTCCTTCCTCATCCTCACCCTTCGCGTCAGTGCCTCATCGCGCCTTTGCGTTCCCCACCGGACCGAGGAGTGCGCGGCGGCTTGAGTTGGCCGCCGCATACTGAATTCTACACGGTTACCGACTGTGTGAAGTTGAACTCGTCCAAGCGGGACTCTCTTTGGAGCGGTTACGGTCTTTCGCCGAAATCGTCGCGTCAGGCGGGATCATGGCCGCGGCTGGGGACGATCCGAACCGGCAGAACCAACTCAGCCGACAGTTGAAGGAATTGGAGCGGTACTTCGGCGTTGGTCTGATCCGCCGTGGGCGCGGGCGGATGCAACTGACGTTGGCAGGGCGTCAACTCCATCGGCGATTGGGCATGCACTGGACGCGCGGCTCGATGATCGTGGCGGAGTGCCTGTGGTCTGGAGTCCGGCGGAACGAGTCGCCAAACGAAGGTTCTTGGCAGAGTGCAGGCTATTGCGCTTTTGTAATCGCGGACAGCCGGAAGTCCAGGTAGAATCCGACCCCGATGAACCCGGCGACTCCGCAATTCCGCCAAACGACCCTCACCCGAATAGATCACTCATATGAAAACAGTGAGAATCATCGCGGCCTCGGTGCTGGCTGGACTATTGCCCGTGTTGGCCGGCGCGGCTGACATCACAGGTCAGTGGCGCGCCGAGTTCGACACGCAGATCGGCGTGCAGAACTACGTGTTCACGTTCCAGACCGACGGCGACAAACTCACCGGCAAGGCTACCCGCGTCGAACCCGGCAGCGCTGCCGCGACACCGGCCCCATCCACGAACAAGGATCGAGCTGTCGCGCCCCAGGAACCGCGGATTCCGCGTGGCCGCGGCATCACCCTCGGCCCCGACGACAAGCCCGCGTTCGACGATCCGCCCGCCGGCATCACCGCCAAGCGCGACGGCATTCCGCACGGCAAGTTGGAGATGATTGAATACGATTCCAAGACCGTCGGCGCCCGACGCAAGATGCAGGTCTACACGCCGCCCGGCTTCTCAACCGACACGAAGTATCCGGTGCTCTACCTGCTGCACGGCATCGGCGGCGACGAGACGGAGTGGCAGCGGTTCGCCCAAGTGGATGTGCTGCTGGACAATCTCATCGCTGACGGCAAAGCGGTGCCGATGATCATCGTCATGCCGAATGGCCGCGCACAGAAGGACGACCGCGCCGGCCCGAACGCCATGGCCACCGCGCCGGCCTTCGCGACCTTTGAACGCGACCTGCTCGACGATGTGATCCCGGCGATCCAGTCGCGCTACAGCACACTCACCAATCGCGAGAACCGTGCCTTGGCCGGCCTTTCCATGGGCGGCGGCCAGGCGCTGAACTTCGGTTTGGCGCATCTCGACACCTTTGCCTGGGTGGGCGGCTTTTCGTCCGCGCCCAACACCAAGACGCCCATGCAACTCGTCCCCGATCCCGCAGCGGCCATCGAGCAACTGAAGCTGCTGTGGTTGTCGTGCGGCAACAAGGACGGCCTGATCCGCATCAGCCAGGGCGTCCA
>DAOOQY010000332.1:0-5388 GCA_035389025.1 Verrucomicrobiota bacterium | reverse complement strand
ACGGCGATCCCGCTGTTCCACCATGCGGCCCTATCTGCAAATCCCGTTTCAGTTCAGCCTGCACGTGGTCCGCGCGTCAGGAGCCAAGCCAGAGCACGTCATGTTCCTGGCCAACGGCCAGCACGATCCGCGACCAGAGTTCATGCTCAAGCTGCGGGAGGCGATCGGTCGCGCTGGCTCGATCGTGGCCTACAACGCCGCATTCGAGTTGGGGCGGCTGAAGGAGTGCTGCGAGGCGATGCCGAATTTCGCGCCGTGGCTGGAGAGCGTGGCGGGCCGGGTGGTCGATCTGCTCGATCCGTTCAAGTCCTTCCATTACTACCACCCCGATCAGGAAGGGAGCGCGTCGATGAAGGCGGTGCTGCCTGCGCTCACCGGCCGGGGCTACGAAGGGCTGGCGATCCAGGAGGGAGGCGCGGCAAGCCTGGAGTTCCTGAGGGTTACGTTCGGGGAGGTCTCTGAGGCGGAGCGCCGACGGGTGCGGCGACAATTGGAGGAGTATTGCGGCCAAGACACAGAGGGGATGATCTGGATCGTCGATGCCCTGCGTGCGCTGGTATGGCCAGAAGTCGGAGCTTCAGCCGCTGCTTTCCGTTGAGCCCTAATGCGGCGGATTGTGCTGTCCGATGCCTCAGCAGCCGGCCACCGCCAGCAATGGTTTCGAAACGAAGCACCAGCCGCCCCTTGACCAAAGACGAAAGCGCCGGGCGGCTGCGGCCGGCGCCTGATCAACGGGCTTCCGCTTCATCAGTCCAGGCCGAGGGCAACGGCCCACTCTGACGATTCAATGCCCGCCCGTGACGGTGTAGCCTTCCCGCCGCAGATCCTCCGCCAGGTCTTTCTCCATCTGGGCGGCGGCCTCGTAAGGCATGGGGTTCAGGTGGGCGTAGAGTGCGGGCAGCAGCCGCAGCCCGTAGCGCTGGACCACAGACGCGGCTTTGATCCCCTGCTTGTGGTTCGCGAACCGCTCTTCCGGCGTCAGCCCGCTCATCCCCACATACACACACGGCTTGCCGCGACGCCGGTTCGGGTTGGCCGCGCGAACGGCCGCCAGGCGGCTCGCCGCCGGCGCCAGCAGGACCACATAGACATTGTGGTGATGCTCCGCCCGATCCGCTCGGAGCGCTTTGAGGGTTCGGCGCTTCATCCGTTCGGCGTCAATTACCGATGATTGCCTGGTAAACGCGACACAAACCCCTCACCCCAGCCCTTTCCCTTGCCGCCGGGGGAGAGGGTGTCCCTGCCTGCCGGCAGGCAGACGGAGGACCGGTGAGAGGTGTAATTGCCGTTGAAGAACGTCGCGCCGTGTGAAGCGGACGCCGAATCATCCTCCCCTTTGTCAGCCCAATCCGGCGGGGGAACGGCGACGGTGTACGAGTTGAGGCACGCCTCGACCTCCGCTGCGGCAAGGTCCGCCTTGCGGGGCAATGTCCGAAACGCCAATCTCCCCACATGAATCACCCACTCCGTCCCGTGATTCTCTGCGCGAGAAGCTGGACGACCGATCCGGGGGTCAATCCCATCATCCACGGGGTTGTGCAAGGGCCAGTGCGTCCTGCACAGGTTCAAGTCCGCGGTGTCCAGCATCGAACGGGAATGGCCCGCCTTCCAACTGCGAAGCGACTGCCGACGTGCCGGGCCGGCGGAAGGGGGGAGATCGCTGGCGGCGCGGGGGCGTGCTGGTCCGCGGTCACGCTTTTGGCCCTCGTGCTCAGCCTCGCCGGTTGTGCAGGTGGGCCGCCGAGGCCGTCCGCTCGATTCGCTCTGTTCAACGGTAAGGACTTGTCCGGATGGAGCGTCAGGTGCCAACCCCAGGACGCGGGCAAGGAGTTCTGGCGTGTCGAGGATGGCACAATACTGTGTGACTCGATGGGGCGGAAGGACCACAACTACGTTTGGCTGGTGAGCGATCTGGAATTCGGGGATTTCGAACTCGATCTCCGATTCCAGGCGTATCGCGAGTCGCCCGGCAACAGCGGCGTGCAGTTCCGCAGCCGGTTCGATGCAACCGCCAGCGGGGGCTGGCTAGATGGACCGCAGGTTGACATCCACCCGCCGCCAGAGTGGTCCTGGCGCACAGGCCTGATCTACGACGAGACCCGCGAGGAGCGGCGTTGGATTTTCCCGGGCCTCAAGGACTCGACCATGGATCCGGGATTCAAACCTCCACGTTTTCGTTTCACCTACGCCGACGAAGGCGATGGTTGGAACGATCTCACCGTCATTTGTCGCGGGACCAGAGTAAAGACCATCGTCAACGGGATCGTCCGGACCGACTGGGACGGCGCGGGCGTGCTGGACAACGCCGCCCATCGCACCCGCAACGTCGGCCGGCGGGGCCATTTTGCCTTGCAGCTTCACGCGGGGGACGAACTGCGAATCCGGTTCAAAGACATCGAAGTCCGGGAACTTGGGCCATAAGCCCGCGACCGCAAGACTGGGGGGTATCGGTGCGGTTCCTGCAAGCCCTGCTGCGGTTCGCAACGCTCCCTCAAATCCAAAGCTCGTAAACCTGCCCTTCAAAACTGAATCAGATGAGAACTCGCATGTGCCTCGTGGCCACGCTGACGTTGAGCGTGCTGGCATCGGCGGCCGAACAACGGAACCCAATGACCAACAACGCGCAATGGAGCAACGGCCAACCCGTCGCGTTGCCGGGGATGAAACGACCCAGGTTGGAAAGTGTCTTCCTGTATCAACCTGAGTCCAATTGGACCTACTCGCATCACCCCAGCATCACCTTCTTCAAGGATCGGTTTTATGCGATATGGTCGAACGGACGCAAAGACGAGGATGCAGCGGGCCAGCGTGTGCTGATGGCGACCTCGGCGGATTTCAGTCACTGGACGGCCCCGATTCCGCTGGTGGATTCCGTGACGGACTCCAACGGGGTGGAACGGGTGCTGACGGCGGCAGGATTTCACCAGCACAATGACACACTGGTCGCGTACTTCGGGAATTACGGCCCGAACAAGGAGACGACCCATCTCCAGGCCGTCACGACCCGCGATGGTGAGCATTGGAGCGCGGTGCGGGACGTCGGGGTGCCCGTCAACCCCAACCACGGCCCCCAACGCACGACCTCGGGTCGACTCATCATCGCCGGGAACATCTCCTTTCCCTACACCGATGATCCGAGCGGGCTTGTTGGCTGGCACATGACGGGCATCTATCCCGCCGCGATGGCCGCGACGATCAAGGATGATCCCGCGTCCTTTTGGGACGTGGCCAGGCGGCAAGGATGGTCGGCAGCACTCTGCGAAGGCTCCTTCTACCAGACCGATGACGGGGTGCTCCACATGCCCTTGCGCAACACCGCCAGGCAAAGGGCGCACCGTCTCTGGCTCACCGAAAGCCGCGACAACGGAGCGACGTGGTCCACGCCCGTCGAGACCGAGTTCAGCGACACCAATGCCAAGTTCCACTTCGGACGTCTGCCCGGCGGGGGCTTTTACTATGTGGGCAATCCGATCGGCAGCGGGCGCACGCCGCTGGTGCTGTCGCTCTCGCGAGATGGTGTTGTTTTCGACCGGCACTTCGTTCTCGGAGAAACGCCCTATCCGAAGCGGCATGCCGGCGCCGCCAAAGGCGGCGAGTACGGCTACCCGCACACGCTCATTCACGATGGCCATCTCTACGTCATCATCTCGCGCCAGAAGGAAGCGGTCCAGGTGGTGCGCGTTGCCCTGGCGGATCTCGATTGAGGTCCGTCGAGTGCCAGGCGGGATCCCGTGTTGACGCCGGAATCGTTCGCGACCTGTGCAGCCGTAGCCAAGACTTGATCCCCGCCTGTGCAAAGGCAAAGTCAGCCCCATGAACTGGCGTTCGATCTCCCGCCGCCGCCTGCTGCGTCAGGCAACCCTCGCTTCTGCCACCGGCGCCCTGGTCGGCATGGCGCCATCGCCGGTCCTCCGGGCCGCTGAACCGACACGGGCGCCTTCTCCCGGAAAGGATGGCTTGAGCGTTTTGGAGTTCGGGGCCGCAGGCGACGGACGTCAAGACGACACGCCCGCCTTCGAGGCTGCGCTCAAAGCCGCCGCCCAGTCCGGCGGCAATGTCGTCCGGATACCGCGCGGCAATTACCTGATCCGAGGCACGCTGGATGTGCCGGAGAACGTCGTGCTCGAAGGCTACTTCCGCGCGCCGACCGCCCGGACTCAGACTCAAGGCAGCACACTGCTCGCGCTCGCCGGGGCGGGCAAGGCCGACGGCCAGCCGTTCATCACCCTGCACCAGAACTCGATGCTCTGCGGCCTGACCATCTTCTACCCCGAGCAGAAGCAGATCAACCCGCCCGTCCCCTACCCATGGACGGTCCGCGGCATCGGCGACAACTGCTCACTGGTGGATGTGCTGTTGGTCAACCCGTACCAAGCCGTGGATTTCGGGACCTACCCCGCGGGCCGGCATTGCATCCGCGGGCTCTACGCTCAGGCGCTGTACCGTGGGCTGTTCATTGACCAGTGCTTCGATGTTGGCCGGGTCACCGATGTCCACTTCTGGCCGTTCTGGGGCGGATGGGAGGGAGACCTGGGGAAGTTCACCCGCGAAGAGGGCATCGCGTTTGTTATTGGCCGGACGGACTGGGAGTACCTGCAAAACTGCTTCTGCATCGGCTACCGGATTGGCTACCAGTTTGTGAAGACCAAAGCCGGGGCGCCCAACGCAGTGCTCACGCAATGCGGTTCGGACATCGGGCCGACGGCGGTCCGCGTCGAGAGCGTTCAGGACCACGCAGGAATTTCTTTTGTCAACGGTCAGTTCATGGAGGGGATCGAGGTCGCCGAGACCAACAAAGGCCCGGTGAAATTCACCGCCTGCGGTTTCTGGAACATCCCCACCACGGACCGGCATGCGCTGCTCGAGGGGAAGGGCCACACGACGTTCAACGGGTGCCATTTCATCGGCTGGGGACAGAAGGACCGGGAGGCTCCGTGCGTGCACGCGCGGCGAGGCGGCCTGACAGTGACGGCGTGCGACTTCATGGACCGACGCAAAGTCCAGGTGGCGATCGAACCGGAAGTTGATGCGGCCCTCATCTACGGGAATCGGCTGCGGGGAAAGGAACGGATTCTCAACCAAGCGGGTGATCGTGCCCAGATTGGCATGAATCTGGTTTCGGGCTGACTACCTCGGCGGGCAACCACACCAGGGTATGACCGGGGCGGGCTTCGGACTCGTCTCGCTGACCGGATTCCGATTCGAGAGGCGGGATTTGACTTCATCGGCCGTCTGACGCCAGTTTGTCCGAAGTTCTTTCATGGCGGTTTCCACCCATTTGGACCGACCGAAACTGACAAGGACAAATCGTTGATCCCGAGCGTCTTGCCGTCACGCAGCCGCGGAACCACATGGACCCTTGGAGGCTCAATTTCGGGCATACAGTAT
>DAOOQY010000331.1:0-5390 GCA_035389025.1 Verrucomicrobiota bacterium | reverse complement strand
ACTTGCAGGATCATCTGCTCGACCTGTGGGCCGACACCAGGCCGACACTGATCCGCGGGGCCTTCTCCTCGACGCTCAGGACACGCGTGAACGTGTAGGCGCGTCCCGCCTTGGGAAGGTCGAAGCGGATCGACTTGATGCCGGCCGCCGTGGGTCCGGTCGCGTCGAAGACCGGCATCGCCTCGGGCGCGTCCGCGGGCGCTTCGGTCGGCGCTTGGATTGGAGCGGCCACTTGGACCTGCTGGGGCGGTGTCGGCTGGGGAACCGCCGCGCCGGTCTGGGCCGCGGGAGGGGCTGCGGCGGCCTGTGGACGCCCGGCAAGGCCGTAACGATCGAGCATCCGCTGATCCATCGGCATGGTTTGGTCCCGGGCGGCGGCTTCGAGGAACTTGTCGGCGGACAGAATCTGCACGCTGCCGTCGGCGAACACGACCTCGCGGCGTCCGCCGGGGCGTTCGGGCGAGTAGGCGATGATGGCATTGGGATCGGCTTCGGACTTGCCGGCGCCGACGTAGGTGTACCGCTGGCCGGTCTCAGGATCGACGAGCACCTTGTCGGTGCCCAACTCGTTCCTCATCGCCGCGAAGCTGTCGGGCATTCGCTCGTGGTTGTCGCCCGCGTAAAGGCGGGCGGCGAGGCCGATTTGTTTGAGGTTATTGAGCGAATTGATGCGCTGGGCTTTGCTCTTGGCCTTCGAGAGGGCGGGCAGCAGCATCCCGGCCAGGATGGCGAGAAAGCAGAAGACGACCAGGACGGTTACAACGCCGCCAAAGCCTTTCCTGTTGCCGTACCAGACCAGGGCGACCACGAATGCCAGGAGGCCGGTGCCGAAGATGAGAGCGGCGCCATACTCGTGCCAGAGTCCGCGGTAGGTCGCGATGAACTGGTCCCAGCCGTCGCGCCAACTGTAGGTGGTGCCGCCGGTGATTTCGAGGGTGCCTCCGAAGCCATAAACGTGGCGGGAGGGCGGCGCATGGAGCACCCACTCCGCATAGGTGCCGGGCACGTCGGTCTTGGGGGCGGCGAGTTCGAGGCGCCTGGGCCACAGGCCGTCGAGGGTGCCGACCTGCTGGGCGTACTTGAGATCGATGGCGTAGATTTGATCGCGGTTCTCGCCGCGCGGCAGCGCCACCACCACCCAATCGCCGTCCCTGTCGGCGCGCACCGGTTCGCCGTTGACCGCCACGCCCCAGAGAGTGGCGCCGGGGGCGAGTTCGAAGCGCTGGTGAGCGCGCTCGTTGTTCTTCACCAGGAAGCTCGCCTGCGTCAGCATCTCGCCCGAGTCGGTCAACACGCTCGTGAATTGGGCGCGGTCGGCGACCGCATCGAGCACCGGGACTTCCTGGTGACGGGTGAGGTGGAGTTGGAGCGCATAGGCGGGACCTTCGTAGCGGTAGGCCAAGAGCACCGGCCGCGCCACCAGCGCGCGATCGGTTGCCGCCAGTTCCGAGGGGTCGATGCGCCTCAAGGGCTCGGCGATCGGCGCCGGTTCGAGGGCCAGGTTGGCCGCGCTCGTGATGGCGACCGCGCCGGTCTCCCGCTCGACGTCGAGCGGGTGGGGGCCTCCGGCGTCCAGCGTCGCTTTTTGCGGGTCGAAGCCGTGGTCATAGGTCACGACCAGGGTGTAGCCGCCCCAGACCTTGTCCTGCAGGGTGATTGTCCAGACGTCGCCCTCGCGATCTTTGCGGCGTATGTTGGCGCCGGTGAACTCGATATTCCGCCAGTGGGCCGGGAGCCGGACGCGGAATTGCCGGACCCCCTGGTTGACGATGCCAAACCGGATCGTGGCGCCGCCGCCGACCAGACCGTCGCCGATCGTGATCAGGTTGAACACCTCAGCCACAATGCGCGCACTCAGACGTTCGACCGCCAGGTTGATGCGCCAATCCCCGGCGTCCGCACGGAAGGCGAGCAACTCGTCCCGCCGCTCGGGCAAGCCGCTGACCGGGATTTCCCGCGCGCCGCTCAGGGGGCCGGTTTTCAGTTGAATGCCCGCGCTGGCACCCGCGCCGATCAGCGCGGTTTCGCGCGCGGCGTTGGCCAGGCGCAAAGGGGTCAGGATGATCTCCGGTGGCAGGGGGTTGAGCGCCTGTTCGAGGCGGATCGTGAGGACGCGCTGGCCGAGCAGGCGTTGGGCGAATCGCAACCGCAGCTTGCCCGCGCTCGATTGCCAGTCCTCGATCCCTTCGCCTTCGACATGCGCAACCGTCAAGTCCGGCGGCAGACGCCATTCGAGGCCGTAAATGCCGGCGCGCGAGACATTCAGATCGACTCGATGATCGACCAGCAGCCGCGTTTCCTCGACGGCGGCCCGCACGCGCGTGCTCGCCGTCACCAGCGGCTCGACGGGTGAGAGATGCAAGTGGAGCACCGCGGGACGCAGATTGAACTGAAAGGCTGCGAACTCGCCGGGAGTGGCATTGACCTGCCACAGCCCCTCGCTCCGGTCCACCCGCACAACAAGGTCCTCAGTCCGGACGCCGAGGCGACCGGTCTCGCGCTGGATTCCCAGAGGCTGCGGTGGACGCAGTTCAGCGGCGTCCGGCAGGCCGGGCAGCGGCTGTTCCGACACCACATCGAAAGCGGTCACGCCTTCGAGCGGGCGGATGAAGTCGACTGTGATGATTGAAATGCCCGCTTCGGCCTTCGCCTGCCAGTCTTTGATCAGGTCGCCGCTCAGCTTGGTGAGCGCCTGGCCCGGCGGCAGGGCGATCCGCATCTGCGAGCACCGACCTTGCAGGACTTCGCACGCAAAGGTGGTTGACAGACGGATGGCCGCGGGCGTGGCGTCCACAGCGCACCGAGTGTCCACGGTGACCAATGCCTCGCGCGCCGCCTCGGCGGCCTTCGTTTGCCAGCGCATGGCAACCTGGCGGTCTGCTCCCACCACGCCGCGAACTTCCGGTTGAGTTGTGTCGCTCCCTTCGAGGGGAACACCGCTCACAAGCTGGAGGTCCACGTGCGGGTCGGCGGACCTGACCGAGAGTGTCGCCGCCGCCGCCGGGGGCCCGGTGAAGCGGACGACATTCCACGGTTCTTCCCGCGTGACCCGGGCGACCAGCGTCAGGTCAATCCGATTGCTGCCGGGAGCGTCCGTGTGGAGGGTGAATTGGCGGCCCAGTTTGACGATCTGCCAGCCATCGGGCAATTGCGGATTCAGCAGAGCCAGTTCGCCCTCGAACAACGGCGTCATGACATGATTCGTGGTTGGGGATGTCGCATGGATCGAAACCAGGAACCGCGCACTGGCGGCCGCGACCTCGCCGGTGTAGGCGATCGAGTGGACCAGCAGATTGGTGAGACCGACCGCGGACGGACCCGCCTCGGGCATGGCCAGCCTGGGAGGACCCGTGCCGCGGGAGAGCACCTGCAGCCCGTTGAGCACCGCCACGCCTCCCGGCGCCGGGACGACCTCAATCACCACGGGCTGGCTTGCTTCAACTGGAAAGTCGCGTTGAACAACCACCGGCATCCGCACGCGGCCCGGGAGCAGCAGGGGTGCATCCTCCTGCGCCGGGGCTCTCAAAGGCCCGAGAGTATTCGTCCCTGAGCGGAGGATGAAACTCGAGGCTTGTTCGCCCGCCACATCGGGCGCGGCCCAACCATAGAGGTAGAAGTGATACCGACCGGCGTCGAGGCCGGTGAGCATGACGACCATGTTCGACCCGTTCGGGGCGAACATATACGAGTCGAGCATCGGATCGCCCGTGGCGTTGCCCCAGACACCCGGCGCATTGCTGACGGCCACGGCGACGGGCGATGTCGAGCCGTCGGCGCATCTCAGGCCTTCCAAACGCCCGTCTGGGACGGGGGCGGTGCCAGGCTGGTACTTCGGCTGGTAGTGGCCATAGGCATTCCAGAAGTCATTTGTCTGCTGGCCAGCCGCGGCGAAGCCAACCTTGCCACTGGCCGAACCGGGGCCGAAATCGACGTTCAACAGAATCTGAGCCCGACCTTCGGGCGCCCCGCCGGAGAGCAGAGACCACAGGAGAGACCAGAAGCAGAGAAAACAGAAAGAAAACGCTTTCATAGAAACCCCCACGGAAGTCGAAACTGGACGCCGGGCGGCGGGTTTCCCGGTGCGGCGTCGGCACGCGATGCGCGCCTCGCTAGAATTGGTATCCCACCGTCAGCATCAAGCCGTGATTGAAGACTTCGTAATCGCCGTCGACACTCTGGCCGGATGCAGATGGCGCGCTGCCCCGGACCGTGCGGGTGGGGCCATAACCGAATTGATAGGCCAGATCGAAGCTGACGTGATTGCCCCTGCGGCCGACACCGAGGCTAAAGACATGCCGGTCCAAATCGGCGACCAGCGGTGTATAGTGTTCGTCCGGGACCGAATTCTGGTTAAAGATATAGCCGCCGCTGACATGCCAGCCATTGTCGAAGTAGCGGGTGGCGCCCCACTCGAAATACCAACTCGATTCCCAGTCGAACGTCATAGGGATGTCTTGGGGGAGCAGTGGCGGGAAGGCCGCCGCTTGCTTGACGGTCACGGTGTTCAGGCGGTTCCAGTCCGTGTAATCCGCGTTGAACTCGAAGTTCCAGCGCGGATTGGGGCGGTAGGAGACACCGACGATGGTCTTGAGGGGGAACGGGAAGTCAGCCTCGGCATCGACCTTCTGTTGGGCAAACGAAGGGACGCCTGCGCCGCCGGGCAGAGGCAGGGCGACGCCATTCCGGAACGACGTGCGGCCTTCGAGGTTGGGGGTTGTGATGCTGCGGAAAGAGGCGCCGAAAGAGAGTTTCTCGCATGGTTTCCAGAGCACGCCGAGGTTGTAGCCCAAATCCCATCCGTCACCCTTGACCCGAAACGCATCATAGGACTGGCTCGGCCATAGCAATCCCTGGCGCAGATCGATTTCGGCGTAGTTGGCAGTCAGACCGGCGGCAATCGAGAGATTCGGGCGGATCGCCCAGGCCACGACCGGGTTGACCGTCGTGTAGGTCAGGCTGCCTTCGGTGGCCACGGTGCGGAAGCCGGTGTCCTGCGGCCATTCCATGCTGAGGCCAAAAGGCGAAAAGACGCCCAGCCCGAACGTCAAAGGCAGCTTCTGGGGGCCGTAGGTGTAGAAGACCTGCGGGACGGCGTGCCAGGGATTCTCGTTGTCGAACGATCGGCCTGCGGGCGAATCGTACTCGACGCCCAGGTGCAGGCCGTACACGCCTCCCCGCAGATGATGGCCGTCCAGTTGGCTGATGCCCGCGGGGTTGTAGTAGATGGCCGACGGGTTGTCCGCCGTGGCCACGAAGGCCATGCCCCGACCGACAGCAAAGGCGTCCTGGTCGGGCAAGTCGAAGCCATTGGCGTGGAGCACCGTCGAGGTCGACCCCAGAGCGGATGCCACACAGATTCTGAGCGATGTTGGTATGGATGGCTGCATGGG
>DAOOQY010000330.1:0-5403 GCA_035389025.1 Verrucomicrobiota bacterium | reverse complement strand
ATCTCTGCTCAGTCTCACAATCATCGCCGTGTCCGCTCTTCTGGCCGTGACCGGCTGCTCGAAGCCAGATTCCGAATCCAGCACCGAAGGCGCCACGACGGCTCCTGCCATCGACGTTGCCCAAATCGAATCCGCATTCTCGGGGGCTGCCGAGGCGGACACGGGCGATGTGAAGAAGGCGATTGCCGCGGTCAAAGCAGGCGACTACGCAGGGGCGGTCGCGTCGCTGAAGGCCGCTGCCTCGAACCTGAAGTTCACGCCCGAGCAGCAGAAAGCCGTCAAGGACCTCCTGGCCCAGGTGCAGGCCAAACTCGGCGCAGCCGCCGGCCAGGCCGTCGATGCCGTCAAGAAGGCGGGCGAGGACGCCGGCAAGGCCGCAGGCGATGCGGTCAAGGCGGTCGGAGACGCGGCCAAGGATGCGGCCAAAGACGCGGGCGACGCTGCGAAGAAGGCCGTGAACCCGTAGACTCGGTCTGGCGCATCTCGAAGCCGACCGATCTCTTGGAGTTCCCGCTTCTCATGGACCCGGGCTCGCATCAACCGGTTGCGGTGCGTTGCGATGCGCGGGGTGTGCTGTTCGAGCCGGTGGATGCCGATGCGCTCATCCGGCAGCGCAACTGTCACGTTGTCCTCACCGAACCCGGGGCCGTGCGGGGCAACCACTGGCATCGGCACGCCACGGAAGTCTCGGTTGTACTGGGCCCCGCCCGGGTATGCATTCGTCGCGAGTCGGGCATCGAGGAGATTCAGGTGCCGGATGGCCAGGCCTGGAGGTTCGTCTTTCCGCCTGGCGTTCCGCACGCGATGCAGAACACCGGCGGCCGCCCGATGGTGGTGATCGCGTTTTCCGATCAAGTCCACGATCGCCAAAGTCCGGATGTGGTATCCGACATCCTGATCGAGCCCCCCTGACCCGCACGTTGCACATCGCGTCGATGCACATGGCAGTCCGACATCGCAGGATGTCTGCCATGCGGGTCAGTAGAGCAAACTCAGGCACACCATGAAGTCCATCGAAGAGAAGTGTCGCAAGCTGACGAAGCCGTTTCGCGTGGCGGACGGCAAGCAGTTCCGTCTCAAAAGCATCGATCCGGATGACACCCTGTGGCTCAAGCGCGAGGACAAGTCCAGGGTGGCGGAGGCCCTCGAGGAGGGGATTCAGGCCCTGGCGGAGTTTCAGGACAAGCTTTACGCGCACAACCGCTGGGCGCTGCTGCTCATCTTCCAGGCGATGGACGCGGCCGGCAAGGACAGCGCGATTAAGCATGTGATGTCGGGGGTCAACCCGCAGGGATGCCAGGTGGCGTCCTTCAAGGGGCCGAGCGCGGAGGAACTGGATCACGACTACCTCTGGCGCTGCTTGCAGCATCTGCCCAACCGCGGCCACATCGGCATCTTCAACCGCAGTTACTATGAAGAGACGCTGGTGGTGCGGGTGCATCCCGAACTGCTCGAGACGCAGCGTCTGCCAGCCAAATTGGTGACCAAGCGAATCTGGGAGGAGCGTTTTCAGGATATCCGCGGGTTCGAACGCTACCTCACCCGCAACGGCATCGTCGTGCGCAAGTTCTTCCTCCACGTGTCGAAAGAGGAGCAGAAGCGCCGGTTCCTCGAACGGATCGAGAAGCCGGAGAAGAACTGGAAGTTCTCGTCGGCCGACGTTCAGGAAAGGGGCTTTTGGCGGGAGTACATGGAGGCTTACGAGGAGATGATCCGCCACACGGCGACGCCGGAGGCCCCGTGGTATGTGGTGCCGGCCGACCACAAGTGGTTCACACGCGCCGTGGTCGCGGCGGCGGTGATCGAGACGCTCGCCTCGCTCGAACTCGCCTACCCGGAAGTCGACAAAGAGAAGCGCAAGGAACTCGTTGCGGCGAAACAGGCGTTGCTCGAGGAGTGACGGCCCCGCCACCCCCCTTCCACGCTCCTCACCAATCGAGCGCCCCTCGGCGCGTCCCAGTCTCCTTGCGGGCGCGCTGGCGGCGCCGGTCCCACTCGCCCTCGCGTTCCTGCTGCCGCTCGCTTGCCTGACCCAGGAGGTCTTCGAGTGTCGATGGTTGTGCGTCCGGCGGCGTGCGTTGCCGGGCGGCTTGTTCGGCCTCGCGGGCGATCCGCTCGCGCACACGCGCGATGCGGGGCTCGACATCGCGCAGACCCTCGCGGGCGGGCTCCTGCCCGGGCTCGAGTTCCAAAGCCTGTTCAAAGGCCGTCTGCGCGTCCTGATAGCGCCCGAGGGCTTCCCCGGGGCGGTGTTCCTCCGCCCGCTCGCCTCCGGCCAGGGCCTGCTGCCCGGCAAGCACCAGCGCCTCGGGCAGCAAACGGCGCGCCTCCGCCGCGCCGACGTTCGCCTCGGCGTTGTCCGGATTCAGCCCTCGCGCGGCCTCGAAGTTGTCCAGCGCGGCCATCAGCCGCGGCGCCGCCTCCGGACTTTTGCGCGCCAACCGGTCGCGTCCCTCTTCGAGTTCCGTGTTGCCGAGGCGCACGTGCAGTCTCTCGAGTGCGGCGCGCACTTCGAGTTGGCCCTGCCGGGCGCCCTCGTGATCGGCCCGAACTTCGAGGGCTTCACGGAAATGGCCGAGCGCGGCCTCGTAGGGCTCGATCGCCGATCCGGTGTCCCACTTCGAGTTCTCATCCCCCGTCTTCTGTTCCCGCCGCCCCATTCGAGTCAGGAGATCCGACAGCTTCTCGCGCACGCGCGCTTCCCCCCGGACAGCGGCGTCGTCGAGCTTTGCGGTTTGGGGCGAGGCTGGGGCAGACTCGCGATCGTCGGATCGAGCCCTGGCATCCGCCCGCGTGCGTGCCGCTCCCAAATCCTCGAGCGCGGCGCGGTACCTCGACCCGGCTTCCAGGTCCCCCCAACTCGTATTGCGCGCCGCATCGACGTCGCCTTTGGCTTCCGCCCCCGCGGCGCGCTCGATCCACCGCTCCTTGAGAGCCGCCTCGATCCGTTCCAAATCGACGCGCAGCGACTCATCCTCGGGATGCCAGAGGACCGCCTCGTCGGCCTTCGCCAGACCGTCTTCGAGCAGGTGGATTGCCGGATCGAGGGGCTGCGTGCGCGCCGCCTCGAGCGCCTCGATCCCAAGCCGATGCAACACGCGGGCCAACCGCCGCCGCACCAGGTCGAAGTTGTGCTGGGCGGCGCTGTAGCGCGGACTTCGTTCGAGAGCGGCGCGATAGGATTCGAGCGCGCGACGCCACCATTCGACCGCCTGCTCGGGCGCATTGGTTTCGTGCGGTTCGCCCAGCCGAAACTGGGCGTTGCCCGACTGGAACCAGACCGCCGACCGGAGCCGGCGCGGCAGCGGCTGCGAGGCGAGATCGCGCCAGCAGTCGAACGCCGCGGAGTATTGACCTGCCGCATAGGCCCGGACGCCCTCGTTATAGGCGTCCCATGGCGAAGGGGGGATGTCGGCGCCCGCCGATGGCAAGCGAGACGCCATCAGCGCCGCAGCGACCAACAGCAGCCTCAGGATCGGACCGACTCGTTGTGTGTCAACCATGCCTGCGAATGGATCAAGACTTCATTCGTTCCCTGCCGCCACCGCTTCGCCGGTCGCCCAGCGCCCATTCCGCCCCGAGCAATGCCAGCGCCGCCGCCAGCGGCCATTGGAAGCGCTCCTGCGGTTCATCCAGGATTCGCTTCGCTGTCGACCGTGGCAAGCCGGCAGCGGTTTGTCGAAACCACCCGCTCAATGCCGTGCTGTGGCGCGCGTCCAGACGCGTGTACGCGCCGCCGCCAGCCTCGGCAATGCGCTGCAATTGCAGTTCATCCTGCCGAGAGACCACCTCGCGGCCCAACGGGTTCATGACAAAGCCCGCGGCGCCCCACGCCGGCGCCGGCACGCGCGCCCCCAGCGCGGTTCCGACTCCGGCCGTGTGCACGCGCAGGCCTGCCGCGCGCGCGGCGCGCGCGGCTCCGACCGCGTCGCCCTGCAACTGCTCGCCATCGCTGACCAGCAGGAGAGCGCGCGGACCGCGCGTCTCACGATCGAAGCCCTTGAGCGATTCTTCGATCGCCTTCTGCAGGTTGCTGCCCGGGTCGGACACCGTGCCGGGAACCGCCGATTCGAGCGCGCGCGCGATGACGCTGTGGTCTCGGGTCAGCGGAGCGGCGGCGAAGGCATCTCCTGCGAAGACGACCAACCCGACCCGATCCCCGCCCAATCCGGCCAGCAGGCGTTCGATGGCATCGGTCGCCACGGTGAGCCGGTTCGTCCCTGCAACATCCGCGGCGAGCATCGAGCGTGAAACGTCCAGAGCGATGACCAGGTCGATGCCCGATTGTTCGAGTTCGATCTGCCGGCGCCCCCACTGCGGTCGGGCGAGCGCCAGGCCAAGCGCCAGCACCCCGGCCACAAGCAGAGCCAGCTTCCATCGCCGGCGCCGAGAGTTCACCGAACGGAGCAGGCGCGGCAGCAACGGGGAACGGAAGCTCGCCTCCAAATCGCGGCGGGCCCGGCGCGCCGCCCAAAGCCGGAAGAGCAGCAAACCTGTCGCCAGGAGAGGCAATACCCACAGGCAGATGGGTGCGCCGAATGTCATGGCAGCCTGCGTCCGCGCGTGTGCGAGTGGGCTTGCTCGATGAACAACAAGCCAAGAGCCGCCCACCCGATCCATGGAAACAGCTCCCGCCATCCCTTCTGCCGCACATCGCTGAGCTTCTGCTTCTCGAGCCGGTCGATGGCCCTGGAAACGGCCCGCAGGTCCGCCCCGCTCCGCACCCGGAAGAACTCGCCGCCCGTCCGGGCGGCGGCGCGTGTCAACGCCTCGCTCAATTGATCGCTGGGGGCGGCCTCCTGCGGACTGAGGAGTTGGATGCAATGCAGTCGGATGCCCAGCCCGTGGAGCGCTTCCGCCACGGCTTCCGGCTCGGGTCCGGCGCTGATGTTTTCGGCATCGGTGACCAGGAGAACGACTCGGGTCTCGTTGGTGTGGCGCTGAAGATGGTGGGCGGCCACGACGAGCCCCGACCCGACATCGGTTCCGACGCCGTTGGTCTCGCCGGCCAATCGTTCAAGCAGCCATGCGTGATCGAGCGTGAGCGGGCTGGCCAGATAGGCGTCGCGGTCAAAGCAGACCAGGCCGATGCGATCGTGGGAACGCGTGCCGATGAACTCGGCGGAAATGCGCTGCAGGGCGGCGGAGCGGGTGACCTGGCGCCCGTCCAGAAGAAAGTCCCGAGTCCGCATCGTGCCCGAGAAATCCAGAGCCAGCATCAGGTTGATTCCGCGCGCGTCTTCCCGCATCTCGGCTTTCGGGACTTGGGGGCGTGCCAGGGCCAGGATCACCAAGGCCAGGGCGCCCAGTCGCGGGGCCAGCACGGCGCGTCCCGGGGCGCGGCGCACCGCCTGGGCGGCAGGACGCAGCGTGGGCGACAGCGTCGAGTCGAACGGCGGCCGC
>DAOOQY010000329.1:0-5404 GCA_035389025.1 Verrucomicrobiota bacterium | reverse complement strand
GCACACCGACGCCATCGAAGCCCAGGTTGTGTCCGGGGCATGGCATCGGCCGAGCGCGCAGGAGACCGTTGCGATGCCGGATGGCCGCGAGCAGGTCTGGGAAGCCGCCACCGCCAACAAGGACGGCTGGTTCGAGCACCGCGCTTTCCGCGGCGGATACGCCTGCGCCTGCATCGAGGTCGATGCACCGCGCGTGATGATCCTGGACGCGGCGGGCCATAGCGCGGTCTATGTGAACGGCGAGATTCGGACCGGCGATCCGTACGCGCACGGCTATCTGCAGATGCCGGTGTGGATCGATTCGGGAACGAACGAGTTCCTGTTCCAGGTCAGCCGTGGACGGTTTCGCGCACGGCTGACCGAGCCCAAAGCCAGCGCGCTGTTGAACCCTGCGGACGCCACGCTTCCGGATTTGCTGGTGGGTGAACGCGCGCCGGCGTGGGCGGGGATCGTGGTCCTGAACGCCTCGACCAATGCCACCTCGGGATTGTACCTCCAGGTGGCCGGCGCCAGGGACAAGCCCGAGAACCGGTTCCCGATCCATCTGCCGCCGCTGGCGATGCGGAAGGTGCCTTTTGCCATCCGCCCGCCGCGGTCGGCCCAACCGGGGGAATTCGGTTTCGAACTGCAACTCAAGCAGGTCGCGCGCGGCAAGCCGGTCGTGCTCGATGCCGCCACGTTGAAGGTTGGCATCCGGCAACCGACTCAACTCCATCGGCGCACCTTCATCAGCCGTATGGACGGCAGCGTGCAGTACTATGCGGTCAACCCGCCTCCGACCACGATCTCGAATCCGGCGCTGGTCCTGTCGCTCCACGGAGCGAGCGTCGAGGCCGCGGGTCAAGCCGCTGCCTATGCCCCAAAACCGTGGGCCGTCATCGTCAGCCCCACCAACCGCCGCCCCTATGGCTTCGACTGGGAAGAGTGGGGGCGTTGGGACGCTCTCGAGGTCCTGGCTTTGGCGCAGAGCCGTTATCGCACCGATCCGACGCGGACCTATCTGACGGGCCACTCGATGGGCGGCCACGGCACGTGGTCGATGGGTGTCACATTCCCCGACCTCTTCGCCGCGATCGCCCCCAGCGCCGGCTGGATCAGTTTCCGCACCTACGCCCGCGCCGGGCAGACCACCCCGGACGACTCGCCCATGCAGCGCCTGCTCCGCCGGGCCGCGGCCTCAAGCGACACGCTCAGTCTCGTCAGCAACACGCTCCACCAGGCCGTCTATATCCTGCACGGCGACGCCGACGACAACGTCCCTGTGAGCGAAGCGCGGACGATGCGGGAACGCCTCGGCCAGTTCCATCGCAACTTCGCCTGGCACGAGCAGGCCGGCGCCGGCCATTGGTGGGATGCCTCGGACGAACCGGGCACGGACTGCGTCGATTGGGCGCCGATGTTCGATCTCTTCGCCCGCCGCCGCATCCCGGCCCTCGAGGAGGCGCGCGCCGTCGAGTTCACAACCGTCAATCCCGGCGTCTCGAGCCGTTGCCGCTGGCTGACCGTCGAAGCCCAGCAGCACCACCTCGACCCGAGCCATGTCGCGGCCCGCTGCGACCCCGGACGCCGCCGCATCGTGGCCCAAACCGTCAATGTGGCGCGTTTGTCGTTTCAACTCGAACCCCTGATTCCTCCCGGCGCGCCGATCGGTCTCGAGTTGGACGGGCAACGACTCGAAGGCGTGGCCTGGTCGCTCTGGACCACCAATCGGGAACCGGCTGTCGAAGAGGCCGATGAGCCAATCGCATTCGAACGCCACAACGACCGCTGGCGGCTTGCCCCCCGCCAGGACCCGGCGCGCAAGAACCCCGCGCGCTATGGTCCGTTCCGCGAGGCCTTCAACAACCGGATGCTCTTCGTCTATGCCACGCGCGGCACGGACTCCGAGAACGCCTGGGCGCTGCGCAAGGCCCGCTACGACGCCGAACAATTCGGCTATCGCGGCAATGGCTCGGTCGATGTGGTCGCGGACACCGCGTACCTCGAATGCCTGGAAATCCAGGGGACGCCGGGCAGCGGCAGGAAACGGAACGTGATTCTTTACGGCCATGCGGACTCGAACGCGGCGTGGCCGAGCCTGCTGGGTCAGAGCCCGGTCCAGGTCGGGCGCGGCCTGGTGCGCGTGGGCAACCGCGAACTGCGAGGCGGCGATCTGGGCGTCCTCTTTCTGCGGCCTTATCCGGACGACCCCACGGCCCTGGTCGGCGTCGTCGCGGGGTCCGGTCTGCCCGGAATGCGCCTGACCGAACGGCTGCCGGTCTTCCTCTCGGGCCCCGGTCTGCCGGACTGTCTTGTGGTGGGCACGGACATGTTGGCCCGAGGCGTCGAGGGCGTTCGCGCAGCGGGGTTCTTCGGGCTTGACTGGAGCGTGGATGCGGGCGAATTCGTCTGGTCGCAGAATACGCAGGAAGAATGATCCTGGCGACTCTCTCTACACATGACGTCATACGTGCTCGGGTGCTGGATTTGACACATCATTATGTGTCGCGCTACTCTTTGGTTGTGCCGACGAACCTGAAACTGGACGACAAAATGATCGCCGAAGCCGTGAAGCTCGGTCAATTCCGCACCAAGCAGGAAGCGGTGAACGCCGCGCTGGCCGAGTTTGTGGCGCGTCGGAACCGGTTGCGGATTCTCGAACTGGCTGGCCAGATGCAATTCGACCCTGGGTGGGACTACAAGCAGATGCGCCGCCGGGCATGAATGTCTTGGTTGACACGTGCGTCTGGTCGACGTTTCTGCGGCGAAACCGACCGAGACTGGATCCTTTGGCTGTGGAACTGGAACACCTGATTCGAGCCGACGTGGTTCGGATGCTGGGTCCAATCCGTCAGGAATTGCTCTCCGGAGCGCAGCCGCAAGACCGATTCACGCAGCTCAAGGAGTATTTGCGCTACTACCCCAACGTCCCGGTGGACGAGGAAGACGATGAGAATGCCGCGCATTACTACAACCTTTGTCGTCGCCGAGGGGTGCAAGGCACGGCGACGGACATGCTCCTCTGCGCTGTGGCTGTGCGCCACGGCTTCCGAATCTTCACCGTTGATAGCGACTTCGACGACTACGCCAAGCACCTGCCGATAAGGCGACACCCATTTCGACTCCGTCGCCAATGAGTGGAGTTGACCCGGGCTTGAATCGCAAACCGGAGGAAACCGGCGCCTCACGCTTGCCACGGAGCTTGATGACGATTAGTTTGCGCGCCCGGTTTTCGGCTTTCAGACGCGGGCGGCGGCGCATCGCCGCGGTTCGCGCGGCAGCATTATGAGCGATTCCTATATCCAGAACCTCTTCGCAGAGCGGATCGGCGGGCGTCAGTACGGCAAGTCGACGGCGATCTACAAGTTCGAGAAGATCAAGCGCGCCAGACGCGCCGCCCTCGAAGCCAATCCGGGCTCCGAGATCATCGATATGGGTGTGGGCGAGCCGGACGAGATGGCCTTTCCCGATGTTGTCGAGGAACTCGCGCGCGAGGCGCGCAAGCCGGAGAACCGCGGGTATGCGGACAACGGCGACGCGGTGCTCAAACGGGCCTCGGCGCGCTATCTCGAGCGCGTGTGCGGCGTGCCGGGGATCGATCCGGACACGGAAGTCCTGCACTCGATCGGCAGCAAGGCCGCCTTGTCCATCCTGCCCGCCGCGCTCGTGAATCCCGGCGATTGCGTCCTGATGACCACGCCAGGCTACCCGGTGTTCGGCACCCACGCCGCCTACTACGGCGGACGCGTCCACAACCTGCCATTGACCGAAGCCAACGGGTTCCTGCCCGATCTCGAGTCCGTTCCGGATGATGTCCTCCGCCGGACCAAGGCCCTGGTCCTGAACTATCCCAACAACCCGACCGGCGCCAGCGCCACGCCCGAGTTCTTCCGCGAGGTGGTCGATTTTGCCCGACGCCGCGGGATCGTGGTGGTCCATGACGCCGCCTATGCCGCGCTTGTGTTCGAAGGCCAGCCGCTCAGTTTCCTGGCCACGCCCGGCGCCAAGGAGGTCGGCGTCGAACTCCATTCGTGCAGCAAGAGCTTCAACATGACCGGCTGGCGCTGCGGCTTTGTCGCCGGCAATCCCCTGCTCGTGAAGGCCTACGGCGACGTCAAAGACAACACGGATTCGGGCCAGTTCCTCGCCATCCAGCACGCCGCGGCGTACGGACTCGATCATCCGGAGATCACGCGCCAGATTGCGGCCAAGTATGCGCGGCGCATGACCGCGCTGGTCGAGACGCTGCGCACGGCGGGTTTCGACGCGCGCAAGCCGAAGGGGTCATTCTTCCTCTACGTCAAGGCCCCGCGGGCGGCCACCCCGCATCAAGGACCGCGCATCGCGTTCGCGTCGGCCGAGGAGGTGTCGCAGTGGCTGATCACCGAGCGTTTGATTTCGACCGTGCCGTGGGACGATGCCGGAGCGTATCTGCGCTTCAGCGTCACCTTCGCCGCGCGCGACGCCGCGGACGAGCAGCGGGTTCTGGCCGAGTTGGGCCGACGGTTAACAGACGTGCGGTTTGAATTCTGAGGGTGCGGGCCTTCCTGCAGGGCCACCCGCTCCTTGCGGAACTGCTCGGTGAAGATGAACCCAAAGCGGCGGTAAACCGCCGCACTCCAAGGGCTTCGCCACGACGGGCGCCCTCGACGTCGCGAAGTCCCGCATTGCAGGAGACTGCGCGCGCGCTTCAGCGCCGCTTTCCATGTCGAGGTCTATGGCCAACACCGTCGGCCTTCTACTGAGTCTCGCCCTTGGTCACGCGGAGGAAGACGTCTTCGAGGCCGAGTTCGTCCTCGCGCAATTCGAGCAGCCTGGCGCCGCCCTGGACGAGCGCCGTGGCGATGATGCTATGGTCGGCGTCCTGATCGGCCAGCGTGACCTTGAGCCGGCCATCGGTCAACTCGACCTCGGACACTTCAGGCTGCGCCTTGAGCAGTGCGACCGCCTGATCGGTCTCGCCCGCCACGCGCACCCAGACGACGCGACCGCTGGACATCTGGTCTCGCACTCCCTGGACGGGGCCGGTGTAGATGAGCTTGCCTTTCTCGATGATGGCGACCCGATTGCAGAGCGTTTCGAGTTCGCTGAGGATGTGCGACGAGATGATGATCGTCTTGCCCAGGCGCTGGAGTTCCTGAAGGATGGCCATCATCTCGATGCGCGCGCGCGGATCGAGGCCGCTGGCCGGTTCATCGAGCAACAACACCCGCGGATCGTGAATCAGGACGCGGGCCAAACCGAGCCGCTGTTGCATGCCGCGGCTCAGCGCCCCGATGATCGCCCCCTTCTTCTCGGTCAACCCCACCAACTCGAGCACGTCATTCACCGTCTTCTCGCGCTGATGTGCGGGTATCTTGTAACAGGCCCCGAAGAAATCGAGGTACTCGGTCACCTCCATGTCCTTGTACACCCCGAAGAAGTC
>DAOOQY010000328.1:0-5416 GCA_035389025.1 Verrucomicrobiota bacterium | reverse complement strand
CTCCCGGGCACACACTCCATCGCGCCATCTTTCACGATCCACTTGGTCGGCTCCCCGTTCATGGCCACCCACTTCGAGATATCGTTGCCGTCAAAGAGCACGATCGCGTCCGATGGCGCCTTGCCTGCCTGGTCCGGCGTGCTGCCCACACCGGGGTCCACCACCGGCGGCAGCGGGCGTGTGCGGTCATGCCCAATCCAGTTGCGCGGGTCAAGATCGCCCGACTGCGCCCGAAGCGCGACGGTCACACACAGTGCGGTCAGAATGATCGATGATGCTTTCATAAGTGAATCCGGCTGTCGCCATACGGCGGATGCTTGGCCGGAGAGTGAATCAGGATTCACCGGGGAAATCAACCTCCGGTTCTCCACGTGCATCCGGCTCAGCATGCGTCATTTCAAGACCCTTTGCCAGGATGGGGGGGCCGGCTCGGCTTCGCCCGTCGGGCGACGCCGTGGCGGGCTTCCTTCTCCCCTGCGCCCCGAACGTGGCCTTGGCGCGACCATTGAGAATCCTTGCAACCGCCGGGGAGACTGGCCAGACTGGTCTTGGTCCCGATGCGATTCCACCGATGAACACGCCCAATGACGCAGTGAGAAGTGCCGCATCGAGGCTTCACTACGCCTGGATCGTTTTGGCGGTCGGCACGCTGGTTGTCTTTGGCGCCCTGGGTCTGGCCCGGTTCGGTTACACCATGCTGCTGCCGCCCATGCAGGCGGGACTGCTCCTGAACAACACCCAGGCCGGCGCCCTGGCAACAGCCAATCTGGCCGGCTACCTCGTTCTGGCCCTGGTCGGCGGCGCACTGGCGGCGCGGGTTGGTCCCCGCGTGGTGATTGCGTCCGGGTTGGCGGTGGCGGCCCTGGGCATGCTGTTGACCGGGCTCGCCGACAGTTTCGGCGCCGCACTGGGCTGGCGGGCTCTTTCCGGCATCGGCAGCGGCGCAAGCAACGTTCCGGTCATGGCACTTCTGTCCGCCTGGTTCGCCCAGCGTCGGCGCGGGTTGGCCTCCGGCATCGGCGTGACAGGCTCTTCACTGGGGCTCATCCTATTGGGTCCGATGGTCCCCCGCCTCTTGGCCGGAAACGAAGAGAACGGATGGCGCATCTGCTGGTTCGTCTTCTCGGGCGTGACATTCGGGTTGGCCATTGTCGCCCTGGCGGCCCTGCGGAACCGGCCGGCGGAGATCGGTCTGATCCCCTTGGGAGCAGCAGGGGACGAAGTGCCCGCGCTCGCGGGGGCGCGCGGACTCGGCTGGAGCAGCGTCTATCGGTCCGGGGTCATGTGGCATGTCGGGTTGATCTACGTCGCGTTCGGTTTCTCGTACATCATCTACATGACCTTCTTCACCAAGTACCTCGTGGGCGAGGCCCACTACACGCAGGCTGCCGCGGGCCGGTTGTTCATGGCCATGGGCTGGCTGGGCCTGTTCTGTGGCTTGATTTGGGGATGGGTCTCGGACGTGATCGGACGCAAGGGCGCCCTGGTCATTGTCTATCTGATTCATACCGTCGCCTTCGGCCTGTTCGCGCTCTGGCCCTCGCCCGCCGGACTCACTCTCTCAGCCGCTCTGTTCGGCCTGTCGGCCTGGAGCATCCCGGCCATTATGGCGGCGACCTGCGGGGATTTGCTCGGCCCGCGATTCGCACCGGCGGGCTTGGGGTTCGTGACCCTCTTCTTCGGTCTTGGCCAAGCGGCGGCGCCCAGCGCCGCCGGGGCGGTCGCCGATGCCGCCGGTTCGCTGGCGCCGGCGATGCTGCTCGCCTCGGGCGTCGCGTTTCTGGGCGCCCTGGGTTCGCTCCTCTTGCGCCAGGGCGCCACGACGCAGCAGAGCGCCCTGCGCTCGCATGCGGCGATCGATGTCGGGACGAACTCGGTCAAACTTCACATCGCATTGAAGCAACAGGACGGTCGATGGCGGACGCTGGCCGACCGGTCCGAAGTGACGCGGCTTGGAGAAGGTCTGCGCGAGGGCGGCGGTCTCGCGCCCGAGGCCTGCGACCGGACTCTGGATGCGATCGCCGGGATGACGTCCGAAGCCAGGGGGCTTGGCGTTTCGTCGGCCGTCGCGGTCGGCACAATGGCTCTGCGCATCGCATCCAACCGTGACAGGTTGATCGACGCCGTGCGGCAGCGTTGCGGCGTCGAGATCGAGGTCCTCGACGGGGCGGAAGAGAGCCGGCTTGGATACCTGGCCGTCAAAACCTGCTTCGGCTCGGACAGCGATCGCCTGGCGATCTTCGACACGGGCGGCGGCAGCACCCAGTTCACAATCGGGCGCGCGACCGCCGTCGAGACCCGATTCAGTCTCAACGTCGGCGCGGTCCGGTTGACCGAGCAGTGGCGCCTCGGCGGACGGGTCGGCGCGGACGATCTCGATCGTGTGCTTGAGGCCATCGCCGCCGAGTTGAGTCCCCTGGACGGATTGGCTGCGCCTGATCTGCTGATCGGAATGGGCGGGGCTGTGACCAATCTCGCCGCCGTCAAACACGGCTTGGCCCGCTACAGCCCGGACGCCGTGCAGGGAACCGTGCTCGACCGGGGCGAAATCGGTCGCCAGATCGAACTCTACCGATCACGGGATGCCCAGGCGCGGCGTCAGATTCCCGGCCTCGACCCGAGGCGTGCGGACATCATTCTCGCCGGAGCCTGCGTGGTGCGGGTTGTCATGGACAAGCTGCGCCAGGGGCGGCTGACGGTCAGCGACCGCGGGTTGCGCCACGGGGTGCTGATCGACCGATTCAGATAACCGCCGCGCTGATCTTGGCGATGGACGCAGGGCCGGTCTTTGTGGGACCATCCCGACACCAGTGATGATGAGCCGTCTGGAACGCTTCCTCGAACAGGGTGTGGTCAAGTTTGTCCTCGCGTTCCTGATCGTCCTGTCGGTAATGCCCTCCGAGGACTTGCGGCGGTTTGACCTGGTCTTCTTCTGCATCTTCGCGGTCGAACTCATTGTGCGCATCGCGGTTCTGAGGCGTGTCCACGGGTGGCAGCGCGTGGGCGAGGCGGCCTGGGTCGTTTTGGATGCCGTCGCCGTGCTGAGCTTCCTTCCGGTGCTGCACCTGATGTTCGACATGCGGTATCTGAGGCTCTTGCGCCTGGTGCGGCTCTCGTTGCTGGCCCGTTACATCTCTTCCCTCGCCTGGGATTTGTGGGCGATCGTTCGGCGCCACGAGATCAAGCACCAAATCGGCTTCCTCCTGGGGAGCCTGCTGCTCCTCACGCTGTTTTCGGGGATCGTCCTGCACACGCTCGAAATCCCAATCGACGCGGCGCCTCCTGGCGCGCCCGCAGGGGCGGCATCCCCGCTCGATTTGAAGGAGGTCCTCTGGTGGTCGTTTCGAAACCTCGAGAGCGCGGACAACCTGGTGACCACGCTGCATGGGCATACGGTCTGTGTGCTGTTCTCCTTCTTCCTCACGACGGCCGGCGTGTTCATCATGTCGCTGGTCATTGGTCTGGGCACGTCCGTCGTCCAGGAGATGCTGGCGTCCAACCGCGCCAAACCGCTGAGGACCGCGGGTCACCTCGTCGTCATCGGGCGGGGGCCGAACCTGCCATACCTTCTGCGTGAAATCACCGGGATTCTGCGCAAGCGGCGTCGGCGCACGCCGCTGGCGCTGCTCTCCGACAGCACTTCGACGCCCTCTTTTCTCTACGACCGCGATCTCAATCATGTCCAGTACCGCGGTGGAAGCCTTTCCGATCACCGGGTTCTCCGCCTGGTCCACCCGGAAGAGGCCGCCGCTGTGGTGGTGCTCTATGACGCCGACAAGGGGGCGCACGCGGACGCTCATGCGCTGTCGACCGTCCTCGCCCTGCGCCAGTGGTCCCCGGCGCACATCTACCTGGAACTGATGCACCGCAGCAACACCAGGGCCGCCGTCGCCGCCGCCGGCTGCGACATCACGCCCCTGCCCCTCGGGAAGATTCTCGGAGGCATCCTCAGCACCAGCCTCGTCTTCCCCGGCATGGACCGGCTGTACGAGGAACTCCTGACAACGGCGGGCAACGACATCAACGTGGTCCAACTGAGGGCGGAGGAGCGGGCGCAGTGCGCGGGCAGCAACACGCGCCTCGTGTTCGAGGACCTTGTGCATGCGGCCTACGCGAAATTCAGCGTGGTTCTTCTCGGTCTGTTCGTCCAGAACGACGCCGGCCAGGTGCTGTGCCTCAACCCGCTCGGGCATCGAGGCGGGCGCATCGAGATGGCCGCGCTGACTGGCCTGGTGGGAATCTCGCGGGAGGAACGGCAACTCGACCAGGTCAAGTCCTGGCTCCTGCGCGGGTGCCTCGGGGGTGGCGAGCCCAACAACGCCCGGACTGGAGACGCTGGCTTGAGCGTCGGTCTCCGAGGCGCCCACAAGACCCTGCGGCATGTTCTGGTCATTGGCGAGAACGAGTGCCTTCCGACCCTGGTCGAGAACACGGGGCAGTTCTGCCCAGGCGTCGCCTTCACCATCCTCGTGCAGGGGCGTGACCGGGCCCGCCTGCTCGCGCGCCAGCTCAAGGAACGTTGGCGCTGCGGCCTCGAAGAGAACGCGGAAGACCTTCTCCGTTCTCACGCTTCTCTCAAAGGCGACCGGATCGTGACCGTCCACGGAGCGGAGGACGACCTGATGCACAGTCTTTCGACGGACCCCCGGATCACGGCGTCCAGCTTCGACGCGGCCGTCTTTCTTGCCGACAACGCGGCGCCCGACCCCGATGCTCAGAACCTGCTCTGGATTTTCAAACTGCTGGAACTCGTCGACCAACGCCAGCTCCGCGTCGGCGACGACTTCCACACTCTGGCGGAGATTCTCTCCTCGACCAAGGGCGACCTGGTCGAGAGGCGAGCGGTGACCGCGCAGGGCCGCCCGGTTCGTGTCCTCTCCACCCAGAAGCTCCGGACCTACTTCATGGCCCACTGCTGCTTCGTGCCCAACCTGCACCGTGTCTATGAGGAATTGGTTGCCCCGACGGGCATGACATTCGTCCAGGTGCGAATCGATCGTCTCGAGGGCCCAATCCCGTTCAGCCAACTCCTCGACGGGATGGCCCTCCGGGGCATCATACCCGTCGGGTTCGACGGATGCCCAGACACCGACGCGCCACGGCTCATCGTAAACCCGCTGGCCGGCGGCGGACGCGATATCGTCGATCCCCAAAAAGTCAGACATCTCTACGTGCTCACGAGCAAGGAATCGCTGGAAGAGTGATAGGGCCGGGTCCAGACAAATGGATGTTCGCGGTGCTGCCTGTCTGGCGCGTGGCCAGGCCGTTGCGGATTGCGGTTCCGGGCGCTTGACATCAGTTCATGAATCGGGGGTGCCGCGGGGAGCATTGTCTCTGGATGATACGGATCAGAGGGGACACTGGGGGCGCGACGCGTTTCGGCTTGTCAGCGAGACTCGGCCGACTAGGCTCGGCG
>DAOOQY010000327.1:0-5423 GCA_035389025.1 Verrucomicrobiota bacterium | reverse complement strand
ATTCTCATCTCGCCCGTCCTCGAAGTGCCGATCGAGATCGACAAGGAAATCACGGTGCTCCCCTTCCCGTTGCCGGGCTGCGACGAGTTCGGCGGGTTGCTCGACCAGGTCATGGCCGAGGTGGCCCCGACCGGCCGGGTCGCGATCGACCTGGACGGGGCGGGGCGGGAGCGGCTGCTGCGGGCGACGCTGGGGCTGACCCTGAGCGAAGGCGAGAACGTGTTTGCGAAGATTCTGGTGAAACACGAGCGGCTCAGCGAGGACCTCGTGGCCGAAGTCCTCGAGGAAAAGCAGCAGATCATCCGCAAGAGCGGCTTGCTCGAATACTACGCCACCCAGGAGACGTTCGACACGGTCGGCGGCCTCGCCCAGGTCAAGGGCTGGCTCGCCAAACGGGCGAGCGCCCTCTCCGATGCCGCCCGCAGCTTCGGCCTGCCCGCCCCCAAGGGCATGCTCCTTCTGGGCGTCCAGGGCTGCGGCAAAAGCCTCTGCGCCAAAGCCGTCTCCAACGCCTGGCAGGTCCCCCTCCTGCGGTTCGATATCGGACGCGTCTTCGGCAGCCTGGTCGGAAGCTCGGAGGAAAACGTCCGGCGCGCCATCGCGGTCGCCGAATCGGTCGCCCCCGCCGTCCTCTGGGTCGACGAAATCGACAAGGCCTTCGCCGGCTCCCAGGGGTCCGCCCTGGCGGATGGCGGCACGACCGCGCGCGTGTTCGGCACGTTCCTCACCTGGCTCTCCGAGAAGACCTCCCCGGTCTTTGTACTGGCCACCGCCAACGATATTTCGCAACTCCCGCCCGAACTGCTGCGCAAGGGCCGCCTCGATGAGATTTTCTTTGTCGATCTTCCCGATGCAGCCGAGCGGCTCGAGATTCTGTCCATTCACCTGCGCAAGCGGAGTCGGGACCTGGCCGGGTTCGACCTCGACGCCCTGACGCGCGCCTCGGACGGCTACAGCGGGGCCGAGATCGAGGAGGCGGTCGTCAGCGCTCTCTTCGACGCGTTCCATGCCCGACAACAACTCGAGACCGGCCATATCCTGGCCGCCCTCGAACAGAGCGTGCCTCTCGCCCGCACGATGTCCGAGCAGATGGACCGGTTGCGCCAGTGGGCGGTGGGTCGGGCCCGAAACGCGCGCTAACCCGCATATCTCACACCCCGTCAGTGCACAGGGTGGTCAAATCTCGCATGATGTCTGCTATGCGGGTTGAAAAGGCCGTTCCGGCGCGGATATCACAGGCCCGCGAAGCCTTGCGAAGCACTCGGGATCGGATTCAGAATCGCCGGTTGCCGTCTCGAACCACCCAGCATGTAACGGTTGCGGTCCCTTGCCCGGTTGTTAGAATGCGCGACCGGCAGGCGCGGGGGGATACGGATGGCGGGGTGCCCCCGATGGGCCTCGGAGTCGGAACAATCTGTCGGATCGATTGCAGAAAATGCAGGTGATTTCCTCAGTCAATGATTGCCGGTTGCGCCGGCCCGATGCGCTGTGAAAGCCGTGCTTCAAACAAGCGTGCTCCTGGCCGGCCTGAGCGCTTTGCCGCTTCTCGGCGCCGCCGACCAGCCGCGTCCGCTCCGCCTGGGGCATTTCCCGAACCTCACGCACGCCCAGGCGGTCTATGCGCGCGCCGGCGGGCAGTTCGATCGCAAGATCGGCCGGGCAGTTGAGTGGACGTCGTTTAATGCCGGGCCCACGGCGATCGAAGCGCTGTTCACCGACGCGATTGATATCACGTTTGTCGGCCCGAACCCGACCATCAACGGGTTCCTCCGCACCCGGGGGGAGAAGTTCGTGGTGATCGCCGGCGGGGCCAGCGGGGGAACCGGCCTGGTGGTGCGTTCGGGCGCGGGCATCCGGAGCGCGGCGGATTTCGACGGCAAGATCATTGCCACGCCGCAACTGGGCAACACCCAGGATGTGGCGGCGCGGCTCTGGTTTGCCGAGCACGGGTACAAGCTCAAGGAGAAGGGCGGCAACCTGACACTCGTGGCGCTGTCGAATCCGGACCAACTCACGCTGTTCAGGCAAGGCGAGATTCACGGGGCCTGGACGGTGGAGCCGTGGGTGGCGCGGCTCGAACTCGAGGGCGGCGGCGAGTTGTTTCTGGACGAACGGACCCTCTGGCCCGAGGGGCGGTACGTGACCACGCATCTGGTGGCCAATCGGGTTTTCCTTCGAGAGCATCCTCAGTTGATTCGGGATTTGCTGGCCGCATTGATCGAGGTGACGCAGGAAATCAACGGTGACAAGAAGGCGGCGGCCCGCATCCTGAACGACGAGTTGAAACGGGAGACCGGGAAGGCGCTCCCCGAGGCGGTCGTCAAACGCGCCTTGCAGCGCATCGAGTTTACCTGGGACCCCATCAGCGCCTCCCTGCGCAAGTGCAGCGAGGCCGCCTACCGCGTCGGCTTTCTCAGGAGCCAGCCCCAACTGGCGGGCCTCTACTCGCTTGATGCCTTGAACGACGTGCTTCGGACCAAGGGTCTCCCGCCCGTTCCAGATTAGCCATGCAGCCACCAGCCGCTCCCGACCACCCGCCCTCCGCCGAGCCGGCGCCCGCGCCGCCCGGGGTGAAGCTGCGGCTCGTCAACGTCAGCAAGGTTTTCCGCAACGACGAGCAGACGATCGAGGCGCTCGCACCCGTCAGCCTCGAAATCCGCGAGGGCGAGTTCGTCGTGCTCTTCGGCCCCTCGGGCTGCGGCAAGTCCACACTGCTCAATCTCATCGCGGGCTTCGACGCGCCGACCACGGGCGAGATCATGCTCGAAGGCCGGCGTGTCCGGCGCCCCGGCAACGACCGCCTGATGATGTTCCAGGAACACGCCCTGTTCCCCTGGCTGAACGTCATCGACAACGTCACCTACGGGCTGCGATGGCTGCCGGATTTCCGGTTCCGCCCCCTCCGGCGGCGGCGCCGTGCCATGGAGTTGCTCAGGCTGGTGCACCTCGGCGACTTCGCCCACGCCGCGATCCACGAACTGTCCGGCGGCATGAAGCAGCGCGCCGCCCTGGCGCGGGCGCTGGCCCCCGACCCCAAACTCCTGCTGATCGACGAACCTTTTCCGGCGCTGGACGCCCTCGTGCGCGCCAAGTTGTACGGCGAGTTGCAGGACATCCTCGTCCGCACTCGCAAGACGATCGTGTCCGTCACCCACGATTCGCGCGAGGCCGCCTGCCTGGGCGACCGGGTGGTCGTGTTCACCAGGCGTCCCGGACGCGTCAAGGCCGAGATCAAGGTGGACATGCCGCGTCCGCGTGACATCAACGACGCCGCCGTCACCGCCTACGCCGCCCAGATCGCCGCCCAACTCGAGGAGGAACCGCTTGAGAACAACGCCGGAAAGAGGGACTAAGCGCTACGTCGCGGGGTTCTACTTGCTCCTGTTGGGTGGCTGGCAGACGGTCTTCAGCCTGCAACTGGTTCCCGATTACCTGTTCCCATCGCCCCTTCAGGTCGGTGAACGCATCTGGGAACTGGGCCGCGACGGTCTGCTCTGGCCCAGCGTGTCGGCCACGCTCATGCGCATGACCATCGGCTTCTCCGCCGCCGCCGGTCTGGGCCTGATTGTCGGCGTCGGCATGGGCATGAATCGCGTCGTGAACCAGTGCTTGCGGTCGCTTTTTCTCGGGCTGCAGACACTCCCGACGGCCGCCTGGGTCCCGATTTCCCTCCTGCTCTTCGGCCTGAGCGATCGCGGCATCTACTTCGTCATCGTCATGAGCTCGGTCGCCGCGGTCGCCATCGCGACCTCGGACGGCATCCTGCACATTCCTCCCCTGCACCTGCGGGCGGCCCGCACTCTGGGCACCCCCGGTTACGCCATGCCGCTGCGCGTGATTCTGCCCGCGGCGCTCCCCGGCATCGTCACCGGCGTGAAGCTGGGGTGGACCCTCGGCTGGCACGGCGCCGTCTCGGCCGAGTTGATCAAGTCGAGTGTCGGCTTGGGTTACCTGCTCTACATGGGACGGGAACTCAACGACGCCGCCCAGGTGCTGGGCATCATGATGCTCACCATCTTGTTCGGCCTGTTGCTCGACCGCTTTCTCTTCGGCCAGATCGAACGCCGCATCCGCAAGCGCTGGGGCCTCACCAGCCAGGGCTGAACCCGCCCGGCGCGAATCGGGTGTTGACGGCCCAAGCCGCCTCAGGTCAGGCTTTCGCTCATCTGAAGCTCAAACGCACCCGCTCGATCCGCGCGCTATGGCAGCAAATATCCAAACCCCCGCCACAACTCCTCCAGGCGCCCCCTCCGGGCACCTGACGTCCTATCTCCTGGGCAGCGCCGTGGTTGCCGCCCTGGGCGGCCTGCTGTTCGGGTTCGAGACGGCGGTGATCTCGGGCACGACGGAGTGGCTCCAGAAGCACTTCGAACTCACCGATTTCATGCTCGGGTTCACAGTCTCGAGCGCGCTGATCGGCACAATCGTCGGCGCCATCACCGTCGGGCGCCCGGCCGACGCATGGGGCCGGCGCGGCGTGCTCTTCATTCTCGCGATCCTGTTTCTCCTAGCGGCCCTGGGTTGCGCCTTCGCGTGGAACTGGCACGCGTTCATGTTCTTCCGGTTCCTTGGCGGATTGGGCGTGGGCGGGGCGTCGGTGGTTTCGCCGATGTACATCGCCGAAATCTCGCCGGCATCCTATCGCGGACGGCTGGTGGCGGTGACCCAGTTCAACATCGTGTTGGGGATTCTGCTGGCCTATCTGTCCAATTACATCATCGGCAGCCTGGGCCTGGGCGATGTGCAGAGCCGCTGGATGTTCGGCGTCATGGCCCTGCCCGCAATCGTCTTCCTGCTGCTCCTGGCCTTCACACCCCAGAGCCCGCGCTGGCTCGTCGCCCAGGGACGCGTAGCCGAGGCCCGCCAGGTGCTCGAGAAATGCGGAACCGACTCGCGTGCGCTCGACTTCGAGATGGGCGAAATCCAGGCGTCTCTCGACCTCGCGCATCACGGTCTCGAGGAACCGTTTTTCTGCCGTCGCTACCTCAAGCCGATCCTCCTGGCCGTGGCGATCGCCATGTTCAACCAACTCTCGGGCATCAATGCCCTGATTTATTACACCGCCCATATCTTCAAGATGGCCGGAGCCGACCAGGCGTCGGCCTTGCTCCAGTCGGTCATCATCGGCTTCACGAACCTGGTCTTCACCCTGGCGGCACTGACCGTGATCGATCACTTCGGCAGGCGCAGGCTCATGCTGGTGGGCTCGATCGGGTACATCGTAAGCCTCAGCGCCGCCGCCTACGCCTTCTACACCCACTCCGGCGGCTGGCTGCTGCTGGGCAGCCTGCTCGTCTTCATCGCATCCCACGCCTTCGGCCAGGGCGCCGTCATCTGGGTGTTCATCAGCGAAATCTTCCCCAATCGCGTCCGCGCCCGCGGCCAGGCGCTCGGCAGCTTCACCCACTGGGTCATGGCCGCCG
>DAOOQY010000326.1:0-5429 GCA_035389025.1 Verrucomicrobiota bacterium | reverse complement strand
CCAGCGAGCCAAAGCCCCCCAGCCCTCCGGGGCGGGGCGACACCGGGCCATCTGCGTCGTTCCTCGGTCGGTCGAGTATCGCTGCGGATACACTCCCTCCCTCGCGCCTCGCATCTGGCCCGGTGGCGCTCCCGCCAAAATCGGAAGTAATTTTTGCACAGACCTTAGGTTGAGTTCCAGGAGGGCCCCTCCGAGATCTGGATTGTCCTCCCATCAGCGACTCGAGAAGATCGTTTCTCCGAGCGTCGGCCGCGACTCCGCCGCGCTGCATGTTCCGCGGTTGGCACTGCTCGGTCTTTCACGATGGCACCTTAGCCCATCCGCCTGTGAGACGAAGCCTGCCATGCCGTGCGGGATGAAAAGCGTCATTTGGCCCGCGCCGCGCGCGATCGGTTCGCCCACTGATTTCTCGAACCAACGCATCCGACCCTGGTGTTGGTGCACCGCCAAGACGACCAGTTCGGCCGGGTGCCCGGCCAGAAAACCGAGGGAGGCCCGCACCGGGTCCTTGGCGGCGGCGATGACTTTTTGCACTTCAAGCCCGAGGTCTCCGACCGCGCTCTTGGGACTGCCCGGCGGGATAAGGCGCCAACGCTCGATCCCAGGCAGGGATGTGGAGGCGTCTGTCGCCGGCCGTCCTCGCGAGGAGAGGTCAGTTCGGTCACGGTGTGATGCGCAGGTCGCGCAAGATGTCGTCCACCGCCGCTTGGATGTTGGCCGCCCGCGCGTCGGCGGAGGGATTGCGGAGCACGGGGCGTGTGGCGTACCCGCGCTTGAGCAGCTTGAAGCTCCTTGCGTCGATGAGGTCGATGACGAGTGTGCCGGCCTCGAAGTAATTCGGGTTCTTGCTCCCGGCATAGGCGGCGTGCGCCTTGTCCACCAGTTTGTCCGGGTCCTCGCTGTTGGCCAGGTAGTCACTGACCGACACGATCGAGGCGTTGTTGCCGACGACAAGCAAGTAGCCCACCGTGACATCGCCGCCCGCATCCGCCTTCGCGATGCCCTGCTTGGTCAGGTTTGCCGTGATGGCGTCTTGAATCATGGCATGGACCGGCCTCCAGCGAGCCGCGGGAGCACTGGCAGGGTTGACGAAGCTGAAGGTGCGCGCGGGAATCGGCCCGCGGTCAACCTTGGCCGGAGTCGAGGAACAGCCCGCCAGCACAATCGCCAACCCGGCGCTGGCCAGGCTCGCCCGGAACCTGGTCGCCGCGGATGTGAGTCCGCCCCATTTCGCTCCGCCCGGGCCCGAGGCCTGAGCCGGCACGCCTGTCTGCCCCCGGCAAAGCGCAGCAGGCATCCGTCGGCGGCCGCAGGATTCAGAGTTGCGAATCGGCGCTGAGAAGAACGGGCGACATTTGAGAGGTGTTTTCATAGGCTGAATTGCGGGTGAGGTCAGGTTTACAAGGATGCGTATTGATGGAATCTGTTGCGTGTGCTCTGGTCTCAGCGGTAGGGTGACTTCCTTTTCACAATTTGTACTGAATGATTCAAGTTTGTGCGCCGCGCAGCGGCGCAGGTTAGCGAGGCGTCGACTGCCGGTTGCCATGGCCAGGCTCCAGCGCAAGCGAACTGGCGACATGCTTCGTTGGTCTGAGGCAAAGCCTCGCTAATTGGTTTTGAGCACCTTGCCCAACGCCGGCATATCGGCGGCGATATTCAAATCCATAAACAGCGCCATCTGATGCTCGACCTGAAGGAATTGCGCTGTCCGAGCCGGGGACACCGCCTTGGCTATTCTCTTGTGGTACTTCTTCCAGAGGTCAAGGCGGGCTTGGACGTTCTTCAGCCATCCCTGGGCAATCGAGTTCGCGGCGTCATCCTCAAGGGTGCCGTTGGCGCAGCGGTCGTGAAACTCGCGCAACAGGGCGATCTTCTGGTTGGCGACTTGGGCCAAATCCTGCTCGTACCGGCGATAGATCGGCCAGAACTTCTCGGCCTCCGGGCCGGTCATCTGCAGGGCTTCGTTCAACACGCGAATCTTGAAGGCGTTCATATCGGAACGCAGGTTCTCGATCGCGGCGCGCAAGTCGTCGGGGACATCGCGAGCCGCGGTTTGGGCGAGGCTCGTCGCGCAGGCGAACGCAAGTCCCGCGGCGAGCAGGAAGCAGTGAGTGGTTTTCATAAGTGTGGGATCCTGGCGATTGTGATTGTGGCGGGACTTGGTTGCTAGTTGAGTTTCGAGTCTTTCCAGTACTTGGTTCCTTGCACCGTGGCCTGCAGCGACAGACCACTTTCTGTGAACTGATAGATTTCCATGCCGCCTGATGTGCTGACGGCGGCGGAGGTTCTGTTCGCTGTTGAACTGCCGGCGCGGGCATCGGTCGTCGCTCCCGCCGCGACGGTGCCTTCTTTGAAGTCCACGTTTGCCTTGCCGCCACCCTCGATCGACACGCCGGTGTCCTTGTACTTGGCGGATGCATCGCCCTTGCCGCCGAACTGCCAGCCTTGCTCGACGAACTGCTGCATCACCTTCGGGTCGTTGAACACGAAGACAATCCGCAGGTCTCTGATACCCAAGCCAACGCCACCGCCGAGGGATGCCATGGACATGAACGTGTCCTTCCCGGTTTTGTTGTCTCTGAGAACCCCGTACCCGCGGCCCGAGGCGAGCAGGAACAGGTTCATGTCCGTCTGTTTGAACGTGGCGTAGCCGGCGGCTTTGGCGAGGCGGTCTTTCAACTCCGGCTTGGTCTTATAGAGTTCGGCCAGCATCTCGTCACGCTGTTGCCGGACTGCTTGACGCTTCTCCTCGGGACTGCCGCCTTTAGGTCCGAACAGGTCAGCGTGGGAGGCAGGCGGCAACAACATGGCGGCACAGCCGAACAGTGTCAGCCCCCAACGGCACGTGTGAATTGTGATGCGGTTCATATCTGAGGTCTTTCCTGGTCTGGCAGCGATTCAGGTTCAACGCTCTGGGATCGAGGGTTCCGGCCGAACGCCGGATGCGGAGTTGCAGCTTCCGCGGCGGCGACCGTGGATTCTGGACCCTGATCGCATGACCTGGAGTGTTGCCCGGTTCACTTGGCCTCCGTCGAGAGCGCCTTCTGCATCTTGTCCATTTCCTTGAGAGCGGCCTTGGCGGCTTTGTCGACGTACTGCTGGTTCCAATTGGCGCTGCTGACAGTGCTCTTAATCGCTTTGATCCCCCCAGGGGTCACGTCCAAGGCGAGGGCCTTTTGAATGTCCGCCAGGTCGGAGAGGAGGGGATTGAATTTCTCGCCCGCCTGCCGGAGCGACGCTTCCACTTTGTCGTAGCTGGTCTGAACGGCATTGAGTCGCTTCTGTGCCTTTTTCCGCAGGGACTCGTTGCCAATGCGATAGCCAACAAGGTGTGCGCTTTCATCGTGGTTGTCAGTTGTTGTGTTTCGTCATTGTTCTGCATTCTGTCTCTGTGCCATCAACCGAACGCGGTCATCTCGCAGGTGCGGTGGCGGCAAATCTGCCTGAATCCCGAGATTCGCCGTCACTTCAGTTGGTTCGCCACTTTGTTGAGCAGGGACCAGTACGGTGCGCCTCAGTACTTCTCCGGCACGGACGTTCGGCCCTTGAGCGAGGCCTGGTCATCGTAGGCCCCTTTCATCGAACGCCTCGGTAGCTTCACCTTCTCACGCGGCGCCTTCTTGCAGGGGATCAAGCTCAGGATGTGACAAATACAGTTGAGCCGGGCGCGCTTCTTGTCGTCCGAACGCAGGATGTACCACGGCGCCCATTTGGTGTCCGTCGCCTTGAGCATGAGGTCCCGGGCGCGAGAGTACTCGAACCACTTGCTGCGCGAGGGGAGGTCCATCGGGCTGAGTTTCCACTGACGCAGCGGGTCCTCCAGACGCGCCTCGAACCGCCGCTTCTGCTCTTTGTCGCTGACTTCGAGCCAGATTTTGATGAGTTGGATACCTCCATTGACGATGTACTTTTCAATTTCCGGGCACAGTTCGAGAAAGCGGCGATGCTGTTCTTTGGTGCAGAACCCCATCACGTATTCGACGCCGGCGCGGTTATACCAACTGCGGTCGAAGATGACGACCTCGCCCGCCGCCGGGAAATGCTGCATGTAGCGCTGGAAGTACATCTGGGTCTTCTCGCGGTCCGACGGCGCGGGGAGCGCCACCAGTCGAAAGACGCGCGGGCTGAGGCGCTCGGTGATGGCCTTGATGGTGCCACCTTTGCCGGCGGCGTCGCGGCCCTCGAACACAATGATGACGCGCAGTCCCTTGAATTTCACCCACTCCTGGAGTCGGCACAACTTGGCTTGGAGTTGACGCAACTCTTTCTCGTACTTTTTTGGCTTCATCTTCCCGCCAGGGCCGGCTATTGATTGTTTGCTCATGATCAGGGACTGTCACTCGGGCTTCGTCAGTTCTGAACCATCGCGTTCTCGGTCTGCCAACCGCCTCCCAGGGAACGGTAAAGGGAAACGACGCTGAGCAGTTCGTTGAGCCGGGCCTGGGCTAAAGTCAACTCGGCACTAAACAGCTCCTGCTCGTTGTAGAGCACTTCGAGGTAACTGGTGACACCGCCTTCATAACGGACGTTCGCCAGTTCGGCTGCGTTCCGGTTGGCCTGTGTGTTCTCTTCCTGGCGCGCGCGGAATTCCCGCGTGCGTTGGTAGGCGATGAGGCTATCCGACACCTCGCGGAACGAGTTCTGCACGGTCTTCTGGTACTGGGCAAGCGTTTCGTGGAACGCCGCCTTTGCCAGCTTCAGATTGCCTTTCAGGGCGCCGCCGGTGAACAACGGCATTGTCACGGCCGGGCCGAACTGCCAGGTCTGGGAGCCGCTCTTGAACAGATCGGATAGCGCCACCGACTGGAAGCCGTAGAAACCGGTGAGGGTTATCTTCGGGAAGAAAGCAGCCTTGGCTTGGCCAATGTCGGCGTTGGCGGCAATGAGTTGGTGTTCTGCGGCGCGGATGTCCGGCCGTCGCCCAATCAGGTCGGAGGGCAATCCGGGCGGCACGGTGGCATCGAGCCGCTGCCGCGCAAAGCCCTCGCCGCGCTGGAGTTGCCCGGGATTCCGACCCAGGAGGATACACAGCTCGTTCTCCTGCTGTTCAATGCGTCGGTGGGTGTCGGCAATCGCCGCCTCGGCGGTGGCGACCAGCACCTGCGCCTGATACACGTCCTGCATCGAGGAGACCCCGCCTTCCTGGCGTGCCTGCGTGAGGGCCAGCGAGTTGGTGCGCACCGCATAAGTGCGCTCGGAGATCTCGAGTTCATAGTCCAATTCCAGCAAGCTCAAGTAAGCCGTCGCGACCTGGGCAACCAGCGTCTGTCGCACCGTCTGCTGCGCCGCCTCGGTGGCGAGGAGCTCGGCGCGAGCAGCCTCGTTTGCGCGGCGGATGCGGCCCCAAGATCCACCTCGTACCCCGCCATTGTCCCGTAGACACTGCCGTACTGCTTTTGCGGGTCGACGCCGGGCGGGATGGCGGAAGG
>DAOOQY010000325.1:2617-5429 GCA_035389025.1 Verrucomicrobiota bacterium | reverse complement strand
TCCGCAACGAGATGACGAAGTTCCCGCTGGGGATCGGAACCGCGAAGCCGCCTCGTCACAAGACCGGGATGACGTTCGGCTCAATCGAGATGTCGGCTATCTTCCTTGAGAAGAATCCGGCGTTTGAATTCGCCACGCTTGAGCCTCACAAGGTCGGCGGTATCGTGATCACCCCCAGAGAGCTCGACTGGGGTAGCATCGTCTCGATTGGCCAATACCTGGCCAAGCTGGCGGCGATCGAGTTTGCCCGCGTGGAAGACTACTGGGGTTTCCTGGCGGACGGATCGGCGACCTATGAGTCTGTCAAAGGCGTTTGTGACATCGCCGCCGACAACTCCAAGGTGACAACGATGGGCGCGGGCAACACCGCGCCGGCGGACGCCACGGTGGCCAACTTTCGGTCTCTGTTCGGCCTGGTCAACTCGCGCGTTCTGTCCACGGGGAAATGGTATCTGAACGCGACCTGGCGCTGTTTTTTGCCGGAATTGAATTCCGAAGCAAATCAATACACCTATCGCGAGTTGCCGGACGGGACGGCCCTTCTGTTCGGTCGCCCGGTCGTGTGGACGGAGGTCTTGCAGGCCTACACTGACAGCGCCGCGGCGAGCCAATACATCGCCGTTTTCGGCGATCTGAATTACTGGTGGTTTGCTGAACGCGTGAACGGGCCGCGGATTGATGTCAGCGGCGATGTTCTCTTCCATTACGATCAGATTGCCACCCGCTTCATCCAGGAGATGGATTTCGATTACATGGCCACGGATGCGTCTGCCGCGCTCAAGACTGCCGCGGCCTGACAGGTGATTGGAGCCCTGGGGGCCGCGCTCGCCAGAGCGCGGCTCCTTGGCCCGAAACTGAATCACAGAAGCCAACTATGAAAAGCCAATTCCGATTTCTGAGCGCGCTGATTCTGGTCTGCGCGTTCTTCTGCATCACACTCAACGCCGCCGACCCGGTCGAGGGCGTTGTAACGAAGGTTGGCGCCGCCTCTCCGGGCGCCACAAACAGCGTTGTTATCTTCGGCTCGTCGGACAGTGGCCTTGCTATCAAGCTGACGAGCATTCAGGCGGTGGGGGACAATGCCGATGCGACACTGGCCCTATACGGCGGCGCGGCGCGCACAACCCTGAGCGCCGGTCAAACCAGCACGAATCTTACCGTTGTTTCGACGAATCTGAGCATTGCTGCCGGGGACGTCATTGTGCTGGTCGATTCGTCCGGTAATCTGGGCTGGGGCTTTGTGCACAGCACGGGCACCAGCACAATCAATCTCGATCGGGATCCGGGAACATTCTCCAGCGGTTCGGTGGTGTGGGCAATGACGTCAAAGGCTGAACACACCGTTGGCAACGCGACTTCGACGCGGGACGGCTACGCGCTCTTTGGCGTGAAGAAACGAAGCCCTTTGCTGGCGCGCCTCTACACTGCCGCCGGAACGACTGAGGCCATCAAGGGGGCAACCGTCGAGTACTTCAAGCCGAATTGAGCGCGCCCCGGCTCGAACTCAAAACCCGATCACACACGATCAAACGCATGAGCAAAATCAACCTTGGCGAGTTCCTTCATAACGTCCGGGCTGCGGCATCGGAAACCGAGCGCCCGGCCATCGAGGCGGCGATTGCGAGAATGCATGCGCGGCTGATGGATGGCCGATTTACAGCCAGGATGCTGGCCCGGATCAAGCAATGCACCGCGCCGGCCAGTCCGGCGCCGCAAGCCTGATCGGTCCGCGTCGCATGACTTTGCGTCCGCACACAATGGTCCCCTGCCTGAGGGCAGTCCTTGGCCAGCGGTCCGCGCCTAAGCCGTTGGCTTGTGTGTGGGCGCATCATTTTACAGCGAGCGGGCTCTTGAAGCTGCCTGCCGTTTCGCGTTTCAACGCGCCCCCGGCTGAACCTTTCCCGCCTCGTCGTAGTGGCGGTTCAGGCTTTTGGCATGAGGCCTGGGCTGGGGGTGCGTTGACTACTGAACGCATTTGCCAGGGCCTGCGCCTATGGTCTGCGTGTCGCACGCCTTGGCTCAAGCGCTCGGGCGTCACTGCGGGGGGACCTTCAACGCTTGCCGAAAGCAGCGTTGATGCCGCGGTGGCGCCCGAAAGCTCGATTGCCGTCTTTCGGGGCGGCCTGGTCATTCACAATTCAACGCCTCCCCGGTTGGTCCTTCTGCCGGCGAGTGCCGGAGTTTCAAGCATGGTTTCTTCGATTGTCCATGCTTGGGCCGGGGGGGCGTTTCCTTCATTTCGGCGTTGGGCTTGTTTTGCGCCAGGATGGCCTACAACGAGCCGGAGTCTCGGCCCGCGTCAAGATACCGCCCGAGCCTCAAAAATCATTTTGCAACGAACCTGTGCGTTTTGCAAAACGGTCCTGCAAACCTTTGCCAGGGCATCCGCCTTCGGGCTGCGTGTAGTAGCATGCCTTGGCTCAAAACCTCGCCTGCCATCGTGGGAGGGACCTTTCGCGCGTGCCGTAGGCACGGCGGATGCCCCGGTGGCGGGCGATCTTTCGCTTTTGTTTTCCCCATGAATGACACGCTGCCAAGTCCCGGCGCGTCCGAACTGATCTTCACCGCCGCCCGTATCGCAGCAGCGCTTCGCATCAGCAAGCGGGCCGTCCTGGCCACGTTGAAGGGCGTCAAGCCTGCCTCGCAAAAGGCCACGCCGGGCGGTCTGGCCGACGCATGGTCTCTCGGCCAACTGCCGGCGCGCTACACCGAACAGCTTGCCGCCGTCGCGCGTCAGGCTGGCCATCGTGACTCCCTGGCTTTGCTGGCCGACCCTGGCCAGCCGTGGGCGCCTCCGGTTCCTCTCGGCCAG
>DAOOQY010000325.1:1260-2517 GCA_035389025.1 Verrucomicrobiota bacterium | reverse complement strand
CCTGCAAGGCCGTCGGACGCCGAGTTCAAGGCGCTTTCGGATATTCTTGCCACGTTCGCCAACCCGGCGTCTCCGACGATTGAAGAGGAGGGCTGCCTTCTGCTTCGGGCCTTTGACCTGGTGGAGACTGCCCAACAGGGAGGGCAGGAGGGACGCGCGTACAAGCGGGCCGTGATCGAGTACCTTCAGCGTCAGGCGCCGTTTCTTGCGCCAACTCCCGGCGCCCTGCGTCGTGATTTCAACCGCAAGTTCGCCAGGTGGGCAACGGGCCGGGATGTTGAAGCCGTCCTGGATGGTCGGGCGAAGGCCAACCGGCAGCGCCGCATCGAGCTTGGCCAGGCGGATCGGGACGCCGTTGTGGCCTATTCGACGTTGTTCCACGATGGCGCCAAGGCGCCGGCCATTCGCCGCGCGGTCAAAGAGCGGGCTCTGAGCGAGCCATTGGTTAATCGGCTCACCGAGCATCCGGGGGCCGTCCGGTCGATTGTCCGGGCCGTTGGGCCTGAGGTTGGCGCCCTGCGAAACATTCACCGGGGGCCGCGGACACACCGGCTACAAGGGGCGGACGTTCAACGGGATTGGTCCGGCGTCAATGCCGGAGACTGGTTCACGTCGGACGATTGCACGCTGCCTGTTTACTACTGGATTCCTGACGGCAAGGGCTGGTTCTCTCTGACCCGCGGCCAGTTTCTCCCGCTGATGGACCTTCGCTCGAAGCGGATTCTGGATTTCGCCCTGCTTGACTCGAAGAGCTATTCGGCGGCCAGCATTCGGACGCTGATCAACAAGGGCTGTTCGCGCTTCGGCCTGCCGCGCCGCGGATTCGCCTTCGAGCGCGGCATTTGGGAGAGTTCGCGTCTGCTCAAGGGCGTCGGGCCGGGTGCTGCCAGTTGGTCTGAGGTCGAGATCGGCCTTCGAGGCCTTGAACTCGAATTTCAGCACGCCGTGCAGGCGAAGGCCAAGCCGATTGAGAATGTCCTTGGCCTGCTACAGAATCGCATGATGGGCGAGCCCGGCTATGTCGGGCGCAACGAGCAAGCGGACAAGTTCGAACGCTGGCAGAAGGCGAAACTGGAAGTCGAGGCCAAGCGGGTTCATCCGGCGGACGCCGGATTCTACAGTGCCCAGCGCTGGTTTGCCCGGCTTCACGAAATTCTGGACGAGTACAACGCCGAGTCGCAAGAGAGCAAGATGACCCTCGGGCTATCGCCTGATGATGCGTGGCAGGCCTATCAGAAGCCGGATGATCCGCTCATC
>DAOOQY010000325.1:0-1160 GCA_035389025.1 Verrucomicrobiota bacterium | reverse complement strand
GGTTCCGGCTATGGACGCCACGCCTGAGGACCTGGCT
Source organism: Verrucomicrobiota bacterium (assembly GCA_035389025.1). Classification (GTDB taxonomy): domain Bacteria; phylum Verrucomicrobiota; class Verrucomicrobiia; order Limisphaerales; family J093; genus MWFF01. The sequence goes on along the minus strand of DAOOQY010000325.1, from coordinate 1,123 downwards.
TCGGCACAAGTCAGCGTGGCTCGTCAAAACAAGTGGGCGAAGGCTCGTTACTCGGAGCTTGCCGCCCGATTCATTCCGCCGCGCCGCGCCACCGTGGTTGACGCGGAAACAGCGCAACTCGGCGAGGCTATGCTGGCCCAGCGCGCCGAGGCCGTCGAACGGATCGAAACTGAGAAGCGCAATCGGGATCGGAGCGCCCGTTTCGCCCGTGAAATCGGTCTCGCGCCGGCTGCGGTGCGCCGGGATCGCATCGAGCCGGCCCACACTCGCGATCTGTGCGATTTGCTCAAGCTCGCCGACAGCGCCGATTCGGACGGCGGCGAACAACCAACAGAAAGGCAGGTGCATCATGACGTTTGAAGAGGCAATCGAGAGATTCCGGCAGGCCGAAGAGGTCGAAAGCGTGCTCGTTCTGCTGGGCAAGGATGTTCCGCAAGTCAACCTGCGCAAGGTGGCTTTGGCCTGGCCGAAGGTGCCTGTCAAGCGCCTGCCGGTTCAAGGCGTGGTGGATGGGCCGGGCATGTGGGACAAGCTTTGGGAATCGGTTGAAATCGACATGGAAAAGCTCGGGTCGATCAGCGACACGCGCAAAGAGGCCTCCCGGTACGTGGGCATTTTGAAGGGTTACAGGCTCATTTATCCGGACGGCACGTTGGCGGGCGTCGCGCAAAAAGCCCTGCGGGGGCTGGCCAAGGCGGAGCTTGGGCTGTGACAAGACGCAAGGCATACATCGAGTTTGTCCGGCGCATCGAGGCGGAGCGGCAGCGCTGCGAGGCGTGCGGGCGGTCTGCGTCTGAGGCTGGGCAGACGCATCTCCACGTTCATCATCTCTGGCCCATTGCCCGGTCCGGTCTTTCGGACGCGCTGGCGACGGCTGCATGCAATGTGCTTCTGCTCTGCAATTACTGCCACGGATTGCAGCATCTGGCGCGGGAATACCCTTGGAGCGTGGTCGGGGTTTCACGGGGGGTCAAATTGTGAAATCGAAGTTCCCCAAAGACGGTCGGCGGCCTGTCCCGCTCACGGCTGCGGAAATAAGGAAGGCGCGCGAATGCGACGAGCCTTTGATTCTGCGGGCTTTGCTGGCCGAGTCCTTGCGCCGTCTGCGCGCTGGCCGGCGGGT
>DAOOQY010000324.1:0-5462 GCA_035389025.1 Verrucomicrobiota bacterium | reverse complement strand
CCGGGGGTTTCTCGAAGTCGATATCCAGGTCACCCCGCGCTACAGCTTCACACTCTTCAACGCCCATTTGAAATCGCGTCGCCCGATCCCGAACGCGGACCAGGCGGAACTGCGCGCCCAGGAGGCCATCCTGCTGCGCAAGCACGTGGATGCGCTGCTCGAGGCGCGCCCGAAGGCGAACCTGGTGGTGCTCGGAGACTTCAACGACACGAAGGACTCCGTGACGCTCCAGACGCTCCTGGGCAAACGGCCGCGCGCGTTGGTGGACACGCGCCCCGCGGAACGCAACGGCGACAATGCTCCCAGCCCCAACCCGCGGTGGGATGCGCGACACATCACCTGGACCCATTTCTACGGAACGGCCGACAGCTATGACCGCGTCGATTATATCCTGATCAGCTCCGCGATGGCGCGCGAGTGGGATCGGGCAGGCTCCTACGTGCTCGCGCTCCCCAATTGGGGCGTCGCCTCCGACCACCGGCCCGTCATCGCACGCTTCCACGCCGAAGAGCGCTAGCCAGGCCCGCCTCCGATTAACCCCGCCCCGGTTCCGACATGCCCTCGCAATCCCCCCAGAGCAACGACCGGCTCGCAGTCCGCATTCTGTGGGGCATGGGCGCCGGGCTGGCGCTGGGCGTCATCCTGCGCATGATCGTGATGCGGCATCCGAAACTCGAAGATGCGGCGATCTGGCTGGCCCGGGAGGCATTCGACCCGCTCGGCCAAGTGTTCCTCCGCCTGCTCTTCTTCGTCGTGGTCCCGCTCGTCTTCGCCTCGCTCATGCTGGGCATCATCCAGTTGGGACGGCTCAGCCGGCTCGGACCGCTGGCCGGACGGACATTCCTGCTCTTTCTGGCGAATATGGCCGTCGGAATTGCGATCGGTCTGGTCATCATGAACGTCGTGCGGCCCGGCGATCGCCTCGCCCCCTCGACCAAGACGCAACTCATCGAGAGCACGCGTTCCGAGGCCGAGAACGTGCAGACGCGCGCGGCGACACAGCCCCGACTCAGCCCGGCCCAGTTGGTCGAAATCTTCATGCCCCGCAACCTGCTCAAGGCGGTCGTCGAGTTCCAGATTCTACCGCTCATCGTGTTTGCGCTGCTCACCGGGGCGGCAGGGACCCAACTCCCCGATGACCACCGCCGCCGAGTGCAAGGGGGTCTCGAGATCGTGGCGGCCCTGATGAGCCGGCTTGTCGATTATGCCATGCGGCTTGCCCCCTATGCCGTGGCCGCTCTGATGGCCAGCCTCGTTCTCCGGCTTGGTCTCGAACTGCTCCGCCCGCTTCTCGCGTTCGTTCTCTGCGTGGTCGGCGGCATCGCGCTCCATTTGTTCGGCACGATGTCTCTGCTCTTGAAGCTCTTCACCCGCCGATCGCCCGTCGAGTTCTTCGCCGCGATCCGGACCATCCTGGTCACGGCGTTCTCCACCAGTTCGAGCAATGCCACGCTGCCCACCAGCATCAAAGTCACCCGGGAACGACTCGGCGTCTCCGCCAGCACAGCCGGGTTCGTCCTGCCTCTGGGCGCCACACTCAACATGAGCGGCACCGCCCTCTACGAAGGCTGTGTGGTGCTCTTCATTGCCCAGGTCTACAACGTTCCCTTTTCCCTGAGCGGACAAGTCATGCTGCTGATCCTGACCGTCCTGAGCGCCGTCGCCGTCGCCGGAATCCCCGGCGCATCCCTGCCCCTCATCATTGCCCTGCTCGCCAACTTCCAGATTCCTGCCGAGGGGATCGGGCTGATCCTCGGCATCGACCGCCTGCTCGACATGGCGCGCACTGTCCTCAATGTCGCGGCCGATGTCGTCACGGCCTGCATCGTCGACGAACAGGTCCGCCCCGCCAGGCAGAGGATAGACGGCGATCATGCCACGCTCGTCCTCGATCAATGACACAGATTCTTGTCCCAACATACTCACGAGAAACTCACCCCTCCATCCCATGTCAACGCATCGCATCGGCATCATCGGCGGCAGCGGCCTCTACCAAATCCGAGGATTTACCAACCAGAAGTGGATGCGCGTCCGCACCCCCTTTGGCAGCCCGTCGGACGAACTGCTCACCGGACGGCTGGCTGGACGCGAGGTCGTGTTCCTGCCGCGGCACGGACGCGGCCATCGCATCATGCCCAGCGAGTTGAACCACCGGGCCAATATCTGGGCCCTCAAGAAACTGGGCGTCGCGTGGATCATCAGCGTCAGCGCCGTGGGATCGCTCCAAAACCGCTATCACCCCTGCGACATTGTCCTGGTGGACCAGTTCCTGGACCGCACCAAGCGCTCGTATGAGCACACCTTCTTCGGGCGCGGCATTGTGGCGCACATCGCCTTCGCCCATCCGATCTGCGAGGAACTGCGTCAGATCCTTCTCGAAACCGCCCGCCGTCTGAAGGCAAAAGCGCATGACGGCGGGACTTATGTTTGCATGGAAGGGCCGGCGTTCAGCACCCGCGCCGAGTCGCTCGCCAACCGCGCCGCGGGCCACGCCGTCATCGGCATGACCAACCTCGGCGAGGCCAAGTGCGCCCGCGAAGCTCAGATCGCCTACGCCACCCTCGCCATGGTCACCGATTACGACTGCTGGAAGGAGGACGGCAACCACGTCACCCTCGAAATGATCGTCGACTACCTCCACCGCAATGCCGCCCTGGCCCAACAAATCGTCGCCCAGGCCATCCCCCTGATTCCACTCCAGCCGGCCTGCTCGTGCCACTCCGCGCTCCAAAACGCGATCCTCACCGAGCGATCCTCCTGGCCCGCCGCCGCCAGACGCCAACTCGCCCTCCTGTTGCCCGGCCCAAAAACCCCATGACCGGACTCCCTCGGAGGGCCGAGCCCGCAGTCGCGCATACGCGTCAACCTAATACGGCTGAGGTGTGGAGTTCTCTCCAAGGCTGCCTTGCCACGAACGCGTCCGGCGGCGCGAAGCGTCTGGAGTGCGTGTGCTTCAGCACCGCTCTGGGACGGGAAAGAACCGAGGACCGTCCTCTTCGTGTTCCGGCCAATTGTCGAATGTGAAGATGTGACCCCTGAAACGAAACTAGCGGTCCGGCGCCGAGGTGTGTTCGCTCAGCCAGACCATATCATGGTTGTTGGGGGATTCGACGCCGAGGGTAAGCCAGTTGTTGTATTTGACTGGGGCCTTTGTGCGGGCGTCGAACCACTTTCTGATCTCGGCATGACCGTCGGCAAAGGAGAAGCCGCAGGCGCCATTGTGGGAGCTGGCAGGGTAATCGAAGATGTAGGCGCGGGACGGGTTGGCGGGATCGGCCATCCAGACGCCAAACGCCCCGTTGTTGATGCTGTCGGGATGCTCGTCCACAAAAACGTGGATCATCGTCGGCGAGCCCACCTGGAAATCGGCAGCCTTGAAGTAGAGCTTGAATCTCGGATTGCTGACCCGGTAGTTGAGCCAGTTGCCGCCCGCGGGGTCGGCGACCGCGACGCTCATGGCGACGCTGCGGACCCGTGGATACACGCGGCCCGCGCGCCGGATGGTGCTCTTGTCCGCGGGGCACTTGTAGATGCCGGCGGCACTGCCACTGTAGGGAGCCAGCAGCGCATGCGTCGGATCCGTCAAAAAGAGCGTGTTGGTGTTGTCCGGGCCGGATGTGAAGTCGAGCCAGCCCTTCACCCAACTGCCGACGGCGTCGCCGGGTTCGAGGTTCGGAACCAGCACGCCGTTGTAATCGTCGGCATAGAGACCATGAGCAAGCTGGAGCTGCTTCAGGTTGCTCATGCACTGAATGCCCTGCGCCTTGGTTTTCGCCTTGCCGAGCGCCGGCAGCAGCATCCCGGCCAGGATGGCGATGATGGCAATGACCACCAGGAGTTCGATCAGCGTGAAGGCAGCCCGGGCGGCACCCCCCCGCGCCGGAAACCGAATGGGCAGCGCCCCAACGGGCAGGTAACGAGGAGCCCTGCAAAAGGCGATGCTGGCCCCCGCGGATCGAGTTCGTCCCGTGTCCCCCCCACTTCTCGGCGTTGTCAGAAGTAAGTTCATAAGTCCAGCACACAGCGGACCCGGCACCGTGTTGGGATCAACGTGCACGGCGTAAGGGAAGATGCCTCCCAGGTCAAGATTTTCCTCGGAGACACATGGCTCTTGGTTTCCTTTCCTGGCGCGGTTTTGCCAACTAGCCCGGTTACGGTTCCTCGCGAAGCGTGTGAAATAGCCGGCTAACAGCTCAGCGCGCATGTCAAGAGCATGAATCGACACCATTGTCTCGCACGCACCGCAGCCTCTCGCCGCATCCCGGTCGTTGTCGCTGTTCTGTTGCCCGGTGTGTCCTGTCTGACGCGCCAAATTCTTGGAGTGGCGCAGGCCCGGTGCTGTGCCAGGTGCAGACTCCCTCTGATCGGGTTGGAGGGGCACGACCTCGTCGCCCGCAAACACTCTCCGCAACTCCTTTGGTCGGAGATCGAGGCTCCGCCTATGCACATCCTGGTTGCGCTGGCGCCCTCCAAGCCAAGTGCGTTACCCGATAACTTACCTGCTTCGAGGAAGACGCCCGAATCGCAAGCAGGACCAATACTGACGACGCTTTGGTGAAGGCGCGCTGTCGCCGCCGCCGAGGCCGGTGGGCTTCCAAGCCAGCGGCGGGCCGCCCTCCGGCCACTGCTGGAGCAGGCCGGTCTCCTTCGAGATGGCGGTTCGGTCTGGTCCCTGCCACTGGGGCCAATCGAACTGGCCGGCGGCTGCTGCCAGCACTTCTGTGCCAAGAAGGACCACCATGAGATATGCTGAATGGCGTTTCATAAAGTGTTTCAGGGTACGAGTGGATCGCTTGGTTTCATTGACCGACTCTGAGGCACTTCAAGTGGGTTTGGTCTCGCAGCAGGAGCAGGCCGTCCGCCAGCGCTATCGGTGCCCAGTTCTGGTTTCTGCCGCCAACTCGGGAAGCCATCGGATCATCCTCTGATCCGCTTCCCCCTTCTGCCAGGACCTTCGCTGAGGCCAACTGCTTAAAGCCGGAGGGATCAGGCTCAATCAGATACAAAGTCTGCGCGCCATCGGTAGCGAGGAGAAGGCCGTCCGCGAGAATCATGCTACCTTTGTTGAAATCCGGCGCCCGCTTGGTTTTCCAGAGGATTTTGCCGTCCATGCTCATGCACACCATGCCGTCGCGCCGACTGTTGGTCCCGTACTGAGCGTAGAAGTGGCCCTTGTGCTGGACCGGCGGTTTGGTCTGATCGCCAAATTCCTTGGTGGTGAAGAGCTCGGTTATGCCGTAGCCGCCTTCCGCCTTCTTCTCGACCTTGATCATGGTTGCGCCAAGCTCATAACCGCCGGCGATCAACACTTTATTGTCGCCGGCATCCACTGCGCTCGCGACCGGGATGTGACATTCCCACTTGTCATATTTCCAGAGGATTTCTCCCGTAAGGGGGTCCATTCCGACCACATTGCCCAATTCATTGTCCGGGCTGGTCCGTTGGAACGGATTGGTGGATGA
>DAOOQY010000323.1:0-5476 GCA_035389025.1 Verrucomicrobiota bacterium | reverse complement strand
GACGCGTTCCAAGACCTCCCGTTTGTCAGGTGCGGGGGCAGTATAGGCCGGTTTTAGAGGGGGTGGATTCTGGGAGGGAGTATCCCCCAACTTGGGCGCGCAAGTTGTTGAATGCAGACGAGATGGAATTTCTCCGTCCTACAGTTCTGCACCACGTCCATCCTACACTTCAGCCCATCACCGCTCCTCCCGACGTAAGTCGGGAGCCAGGGCTACGTGCGCCGGAACAAGCCGCCCCTGGGTCCCGGCTTTCGCCGGGAGGAGCGGGACAAGGAGCTGGCGTTCGTGGGTGGGGCCTCTGGGTTCCCGCTTTCGCGGGAATGACGATGGAGGGGGTGGTGGGTGGTGGGTGGGGCGGTTTGGGGGTGTTCGCTGGTGGGGTGGGCTTTTGTGTTGGGAAAATTCCTTTGGTGACAGGGGTTTTCACCAGTCCGAAGGGGTGGCCCACATCTTATGTTCGTGTGTGGAATTAGGTCGCTTCCGTTCCGCCACTTTTCGGGTATAAGCCGCGCACATCGGAGTGTGGCGCAGTCTGGTAGCGCATCTGGTTTGGGACCAGAGGGTCGTTGGTTCGAATCCAGCCACTCCGACCATCCTTCGCCTGCCGCTCCCTTGTCGGGTTGGGGCAGGCTTCGGCTCGGTGAGCCGGTTCCGGGTACAATCGTTCAATGTCAGAGCGGCCTGTCATTCTCCTTGCGGCGCATGGGGAGCGGGGCGGGGCTGCGAACAATGCGCGGCTGGCGGGGATTGTGGACGCTGTGGCGGCGCTGGTTCCCGAGGCGGATGTCGGCTCGGTTCTCGTCAATGTCGAAGGGCTGGCCGAGAAGACGCTGGCGGCTTGCGGGGACAGGCCGGTGCTGTGCCTGCCTTTGCTGTTCTCGGACGGGTATTTCTACGAAAAGCGGTTGAAGCCGGCGTTTGTGGGGGAGCGGCATGTGCTTGCGCCGCCGCTGGCGCTGTGGCGGTCGTTTGCGCCGTTCCTGGCGGACAATCTGGCGTTGCGGACGATCAGCCATGCAGCGGACCCGCGTGTCGTGCTGGTGGCGCATGGTTCGAAGCAGACGGGGCGGTCAGCGGTTTGCGCGCGGCAGGTCGCGGCGTTGATGCAGGCGCGCTATGGCCGGGTCGAGGCGGGGTTTCTGGAAGAGGCGCCGTTTGCCGCCGAAGTGGTGGCCGCGATAGAGGCGCCGTGGTCGGCGGTCGGGCTGTTTCTGGGCGAGGGAATGCACGGGGGCGAGGATTTCGACGTGCTGGTCTCGACCGCGCCAAACCGGCCCGTGGCGGCCTTTACAGCCGGCGAATTGCCCGGTTTGCCGGGGCTAATCGCGGCTGAAACCCGCGACCGCCTGGGCAGTTGAATTTTCACTGTTTTGGGGGCAGATGGGGACTGTTACGGAGTCGCCCTGATGCTTGCGAAAATCTACCGCCCCGCCCGGAACGCCATGCAGTCCGGCACGGCCAAATCGCAGGAATGGATGCTGGAGTTCGACAGCGAGACGCCGCGCACGGTGGACCCGCTGATGGGCTGGATTTCCAGTGGCGACACCAACACGCAGATCCGCATGACGTTCGAGACGCGCGATGAGGCGATCGAGTTCGCCAAGCGCAACGGCATCCCGTTCCAGGTGACCGAGCCGCGCGAAGCCAAGCGCGTGATCAAGGCTTATGCCGACAACTTCTCGGCCGTGCGCCGCAGACAGTGGACGCACTAGTCTGGGGACGCGCTTATTCGCGTCTGGTGTTCGCGTCTGGCCTCCAGACTGGAACCCGCATAAGACGCCTCTCTGCTGCGCCAGAGATCCCGTAGCTCAACTGGATAGAGCACCCGCCTTCTAAGCGGGTGGTTGCAGGTTCAAGTCCTGCCGGGATCGCCAGTGGTTTTGTTGGGATTTTCGCTCTCAATCTGCTCTAGACCGAGAGATATTTACCGGGTCTTTTACAGCCATCATCAGTTCCGGGTGGGGAAGTGAACGATGCGGTTCGGAGCTTTTTTGGTTGCGGCGCTTTTGGTTGGCTGTTCAGGAGGCGACGACCCGACACCGCCGAAGAGTGACAAGCCCGCTGCCTGGTTGGAACTCTTCAACGCCATGGGTGAGTGGGAGCGCGTCGCGCTGATTTACGGGTACTGGGACGACTACGAAGGTTGCATGGACATACGAAACGCGCTCACAGCGAAATTTGAGCGTCAATATCGGTGTGTCCCAACTAGCTAGCAGGTTTGTTCCCGCGTCGGTGCATTCGCTCGATAGGGCTGATCACAACGGCCTTACGGCTGATGTAGCGACTGCGAATACGCGCCAACTTGTCAGTTTTCCAATCGAGGATTTCGTCAATCTCGCTGACTTCGTATCCAGTGCGCATAAGTGGTCTTTGCGCGTGTATTGGTTACGGTGCTGGATCTGGAGTGTGGGGCGAATGTTCAGACAGTGCAGGTCTGTGGTGGTTGGCGCTCTGCTGCTGTTGGCGGCGTGTGGGGGCGGCGGTGGCGGCGGGGGTGGCGCTGCGGTTGTGACGCCGGCGCCAAGCGGGCCGACATGGACGCAGGGCGCGTTTCAGGCATCGAGCACGTTCGAGAACCGGTGCGCGACGCCGCGTTCGGGCGTGGATGCGCAGGGGCGGGCGTTCGTGGATCAGGCGGGATCGCTGACGCAGGAATTGTTCTGGCTGCGCTCGTGGACCAACGAGACGTATCTCTGGAATACCGAGGTGGCGGATCAGAATCCGGCGACGTTCACGGATCGGGTCGCCTACTTCAATGTGCTGAAGACCAACGCGACGACGCCTTCGGGGCTGGCGAAGGATCGCTTCCACTTCACGAGCAACACGGCGGAGTATCTGGCGGAGGTGACGTCGGCGCCGTCGGCAAGTTATGGCGCGGAGCTGCGGGTGCTGGCCAACACGCCGCCGCGTGATGTGCGTGTGCTGTACACGACGCCGGGTACGCCGGGGACGGAGTTGTTGAACGGGACGCCGAAGCTGGCGCGGGGCACGCGGATTCTCAGTGTCGATGGCGTTGATCTGGTGAATGGCGGCTCGACGCAGGCGCAGGTCGATACGCTGAACAATGGCCTGTTCCCGCGCAATGCTGGCGAGAGCCACACTTTCAATGTGCGGTATGCAGACGGGACGGAGCGGTCGGTGACGCTGGTGTCGGCGGCGCTGGTCGAGGCGCCGGTGAATCGGCGGAGCGTGATCACCACGCCGACGGGCAAGGTGGGATATATCCTGCTGAACACGTTCAGCCCTTACAGCGCCGAGCGTGGGCTGGTTGATGCGATCGCGGCGCTGAAGGCGGACGGCGTCAGCGATGTGGTGCTGGATCTGCGCTACAATGGCGGCGGCCTGCTCGCGATTGCTTCGCAGCTCAGCTACATGGTGGCGGGGCCAGCGCGCACGAACGGGCATGTGTTCGAGCGGTTGCGGTTCAATACGGGGCTTGGGGGTACCAACCCGGTGACGGGGTCCGCGAACTCTCCGACGCCTTATTATACGACCGGGCTTGGCTTTTCGGTTACGAACGGCGCGCCGATCAGCACGCTCGACCTGCCGCGCGTGTTTGTGCTGAGCACGTCGCGGACGTGCAGCGCCAGCGAGTCGGTGATCAACGGGCTGCGCGGGATCGATGTCGAGGTGATCCTGATCGGGAGCACGAGTTGCGGCAAGCCGTACGGCTTCTATCCCGAAGACAATTGTGGCCAGACCTATTTCTCGGTTCAGTTCCAGGGCGTGAACGACAAGGGCTTTGGCGATTATGCCGATGGCTTCACGCCGTCGAATTCGTCGTCGGCGAATGCGGTGAAGGTGACGGGTTGCGCGGTGGCGGATGATTACAGCCGCGATCTGGGCGACAACAGCGAGGCGATGCTGGCGGCGGCGCTGAACTTCAGGGCGACGGGGACGTGTCCGTTGCCGCCTGCGAGCAGCATCGGGACGGCGCGTGTGGCGATCGAGGGCGAGCCGATTGCGACGACGGGACGATCGGAAGCGGCGGAGTTCCTGCGGAACAATCGCGATATGTCGATGCCGGGTGTGCGATGAGGCTGGCTTGGGTGTGTGTGGCGGGGGTGCTGGCGGGTGCGTGCCAGTCGATGGTTGGCGCGCCGCAGCCGGCCTTGCTGATGCAGGGGGATGCGGTGGCGATGGATCGGGTTCGGGCTGCGCTGGCGAAGGAGATGGGGCGGTCGCCGGTTGATCTTGGGCCCAGCGATCCGACGCGGAGTTCTGTCATCTCCGTGCTGCCGGTTCCGGCGGGGCCGCTCAACGACCGTGACATGGCGCTGCCGACAGTGTTCCGGCTGGAGTCCGATGGAAAGACCTGCGCGCTGGTTCGCGAGGGTACGGGCGCGCGCGTTGTGCTGGATGGCGTGACGTGCCGGGCGGCTCCGTAGTCGGCGCTTCAACTGCGTCAGATTGTTTTCGCATCGGTAACCAAATGTGTGGTCGCGCGTTTATGGCTGGTGGCAGCGTTTGACGCGAGCCTCCTCTTTGAACGCTAACCTGCAGGAGCGCACGATGGCGGACAGAACACCCTCAGATAGCCCGATGGCGAGCGATCGTGTCGGCGATCACAACTGGACCGAAGGCCTTCCGCACAATTTCAAGGGCTGGGGTCCGCAGACGCCGGACCCTGATGCGGAAGCGACGGCTGAAATCTACGCGGGCGATGAAGGCCTGCACTTCAATGGCGGCGATGACGATCACAAACACATCGTCTGGCGCTTTGACCGGCGCAGGCATCATTGAAGCGAGCTTCGGCTGGCGTCGTCAGCCCTGAGTATCCGGCGGCCTTCGGGCCGCCGGTTTCGTTTCCGTGGCCGAGCAAGAAGGACTTTTGGACCTTCCGGGCCTCATCAATTGTGGCGGGGGTGCTGCAAGATGCTGTGAAGGACGACAGCTGTACGCGCGGGGCGGTGTTCAAGCAGTCGGCAGCGGAGAGCGCCAGTTTCTCTTGAACGCGCCCACAGTGTGTAAGGCTAGCTAGGTACATCCTGACATGCGGGATGCGTTCGCGGACGAAGACTTCGACCCCACACGGCTGTTCATGGGGCTGCAAAGGGCAGGTTTGACCCGTGGTGAGAGTGCGCTGCCGCGTTTGCTGAAGCCAAATGCGGAAAAGTGGTCGGGGCGTATTGTGACGCTGACACTTTAGCAGCGCTGCACAGTTGCAGCGCAGAAGTGTGTGACGCCTGCATCACGTCAGCTGAAGAGCAGCATTAGTTCGTTCAAATGTTGCCCGGGCTGGTTCACGCCGCGAATTCCTCTACTATTCTGAATCAAGCGCCGGGGCGGTTTAGCACATCACCCTCTTACATTCGTCCTGATGGCGCCGACATTTGAGGAGAGACTTTCTTCTCGCACCACCGGGGTAGCGTCAGCCGCAGCCCACTACGTGGCCCCCGCTACCGCCGTCAGGTGCAACCTGCGAGGCGCACGCTCGGCTACACAGCAGGCCGATGCGACAGGCCTCCAGGTAAGA
>DAOOQY010000322.1:0-5487 GCA_035389025.1 Verrucomicrobiota bacterium | reverse complement strand
GGGACAGGTCATTCGCCTACTCACCCGTCCCGTCCGACTTTAGAGCAGCCCTGGCTTGCCGCCCTGAGTTGACAAAACTGCTTGTCAGCCCTTTGGCCCACAGCATAATGCAGCCCTTGCTGGTTGTGCCAGAGTAGCTCAGCGGTAGAGCAGGGGACTCATAAGCCCTTGGTCGGGGGTTCAATTCCCTCCTCTGGCACCAGTCTTGGCGTGGCCTCATTCATTCATGGATAGCCAGACCATCCACCGCCCGCGGAATCTCGATTGGAAGCGCGCGGCGGCCCTGCTTTACGGGGACTGGGGCACGAGCAAGGCCTACGTCATCGGCTTGGCCTTCGCTGCCGCCGGCCATGCCTCGCTGCCCATCATCGGCGCGGTGTGCGTGCTGACTGCGCTGGTGGGATACAACTACATCCTTGTCTGCCGCCATTTCCCGGACGGGGGCGGCGTGTATTCGGCCGCGCGGGATCAGAGCCGACTGCTGGCGGTGATTGGCGCCCTGCTGCTGGTCGCCAATTTCCTGGTGACGGCCGCGTTGAGTTGCAACTCGGCAATGCACTATTTCGGGGTCTCGAAGGGGCAGGTCGCGGCGGCGACGGTCCTGGTCATCCTGATTGTCGGCGGGATCAACTTCTTCGGCCCGAAACATACCGGCAGCCTCGCGGTGGGGCTGATGGTTCCGATGGTTGTGGTGGTGGTTGCGCTGATTCTGCTGAGCCTGCCCCGGCTCAGCACCGCGCACCTCGAACCGCCCAGCGGGGGGATCGCCCGCAACTGGCAGTTCTTTGTGGCGACGATTCTGGCGCTGAGCGGTGTCGAGGCGATCGCCAACCTGACGGGGGTGATGAAGCTCGATCCGGGCGCCACGATGGACAAGCCGTGCGTTTTCAGGACAGCCCGCAAGGCCATCCTGCCTGTTGCGGCCGAGGTCGTGCTGGGAACGGCCCTGCTGGGCTGGGCCATGCTCTCGCTATCCGGCGCGCACGCGCCCGACCCCGTTGCACATCGCGACTACATGATGCGGTTTCTCGGGCAGGAGTACGGGACACTGATGTTCAACGCGGCGGTCGGGAAGGCGATTGGCGCGGTTGTGGGTCTGGTGGTGGGCCTGCTGCTGTTGAGCGCCGTGAATACGGCGATCGCAGCCCAGATTGGCCTCGTCTACATGCTGGCGCGCGACGGCGAGATGCCGCGTTTCTTTGTCCGCTTGAACGCTTACGGCGTGCCGTGGTGGCCGTGGGCGATGGCGACATTGCTGCCGATCCTGATCGTGTTGGCTACCGGAGCCGACATTGAATCGCTTGCCAATCTCTATGCCATCGGCGTGGTGGGGGCGATCACGGTGAATCTGGGCTCCTGCACATTCAATCGCGCGCTGCGCCTGGCTTGGTATGAGCGCGGGATCATGGGCGCGACCTTCGTCGTTCTGTTTGCCGTCGAAATCACGATCGCGAAGGTGAATCACGGCGCCCTCTTCTTCGCCATCTGCCTGCTGGGCGTGGGCCTGAGCCTTCGGACCATCACGCAGCGGCGGGCCGGGCTGCGCACGGTGACGTTGCGCCGGGAGATCGCCGCCCGAGTCGCGCCGGAGACCGCGCCCGAGTTCGAGCTGCGCCTTGAGACGGGCCAGACCATCCTGGTTGCCGCGCGCGGGCTCACCCCGGTGCTTCGGTTCGCCCTCGAGGAGGCGCGGTTGCGTCAGGGGGCGCTCTATGTGCTCTACGTCAAGGAACTGGCCGTGGCGATGCCCGGCCTGCTCCAGACCGCCGAGCGGCCCCGCTGGCAGGACGATCCGGCGGCCGCCGCGATCATGAGTTCGATGCTGCACCTCGGCGCTCGTCACAACGTTCAGGTGGTTCCGCTCTACGCGGTGAGCGACGATCCGGCCAATTCCATTCTGGACCTGGCGGCCACGCTGGGCGTGGACATTCTGATGCTTGGCTCGCCGCAGAGGCGCCGACTGGTCCAGTTGCTCAAGGGGAATGTGGTGACTGAGGTTGCGCGGAACCTGCCCGAGAACATTCAGTTGGTCATCCACGGCTGACCCGCATATTCCACCCCGTCACCGCACACGCCGGCCCGGCTTCCCAAGAGGGCGGCTCTGCGGGTCAGGAGGGTGGTACGGGTGACGCCTGGCGCAGGAGAATCGATTCGAGCGCCTCACTCCGTCGTGCTGGGATAAGAGCCGGCGATATAATTCTCGAGTTGATCGATCTTGGCCTGCTGGGCCGTGATGATCCAGTTGACAAGGTCGCCGATCGAGAGGACACCCAGCACCTGGTTCTGCTCGACCACCGGCAGATGTCGGATATGGTGCTCGGTCATCAGGCGCATGCAGTCCTCGACTGTGGCCTGGAGCGACACAGGCACGATTTCACTCGAAAGCACTTCCCGCACCCGGGTCGTCCTCGAGTTCTTGCCCAGCAGCGCCACCTTGCGCGTGTAGTCGCGCTCGGAGAGAATCCCGACCAACGCGTCGTCCTCCATGACCATCAGGGCGCCGACGTTCTTCTCAGCCAGCATGCTGATGGCATCGTAGACCATCGCTTCAGGCGAGATCGACCACACGACGTGGCCCTTTGCCTTGAGAAGCGCGTCGACTGTGCCTGTCATTCCCATGGTGTTCGAGCGCGAGCATTGACCCGCTGGTCGGAGAAGTCAAGCGTCACGGAGAGGCCCGTGCATCTGGAGGCTGTCGGTAGGGATAGAGTTTGCGCCGCGTGGGGGGCACGCGGCCTACATCGCGAGTCTGCATCTGTTGTAGGCCCGGCGCCCTCACCGGGCGACATCACACCGACAAAACCAGATGTTCGGCGGAGGCTGTCGGGCCTCAAGGTGCGCGTTCGAGGAATGAATCGGGTGGACGCGGAGCGGGGCCGCGGGGTAAGCTGTGCGCGAAAAGTTCATACACCCCAACCGCGCACTGTTTATGAGCAGCAATGTTACTTTGCTGGCGATCTTTGCCGAGAATCGGACGGGCCAACTGGCGCACGTGACCCGCATACTCGCCGATGCTGGGATCAACATACGGTGGGTCATCATTGCGAGCAGCGACGCCTTTGGGGTCGTGAAGCTGCTGGTGGACAACACGGACCTTGCCTACCGCAAGCTCAAGGAGGATGGCCTTCCCGTCTCGCGCGTCGAGGTCCTTGCGATCGAAGTCGACGACAAACCAGGCGGGCTGCTCGAGGTCGCCGACGCCCTCTCGCGAAGTCGGATCAATCTCGAGAATGCGTCCGGGTTTGTCGCCAACGGCCGCGCCGTGCTCCTGATTGAAGTCAAGGAATTGGAGCGGGCGCGTCAGGCGCTCGAGTCTGTTCCGTTGCGCCTGCTGAGCCAGGCGGAGACGCTCCGGCTCTAGCCCGGCGATTTCCTTTGTGGAATCTGTGCCAAGCGGGTCAAGCTCTCGCGCCGCGCAGCGGCGGTGATCGTGGTTGCCACCCGGCGGCCACGCGTCGTTCACGGGCCTCCTGGGTCTGAGGCGAAGCCTCGCTAAAGGTCGGCGACGATGAACGGCGCGAATTCGGCTCTCAAGTGAGGCGGGATGCGGGCTTTGATCCGCGCAACATGGTCTTCGTAATTGCGCTCGATAACCTGTCCCACCGCGTGCAAGCGGGACAGGACGCTGGCCTCGGCGTGCGGGATTTCGAGTTCGAGGTAATCGCGGACCGGGCGCAGCCGGGTGCCGAGTTCGGCCCAGAGGGCATCAAAGCCGGCGCCCGTTTTCGCCGAGATGGCAACCGCCTCGGGGAATCGGTCGATCCACCCCGAGACCACGGCGCTGGTGTCGACACAATCAATCTTATTGAACACGAGCAGGACCGGTTTGGCACCCGCCCCGATCTCGGCAAGGACATCGGTGACGGCCCGGATTTGGGCCTCGACCTGGGGATGGCTGATGTCGATGACGTGGAGCAGAAGGTCGGCGTTGACGACTTCTTCAAGCGTCGCCTTGAAAGCCTCGACCAGGCGATGGGGGAGTTTGCGGATGAAGCCGACGGTGTCGGACACGAGCACGCTCTGATTGGTCGGCAGGCGGAGGCGGCGCGTGGTGGGGTCGAGCGTGGCGAAGAGCTTATCTTCCTCGAGAACTTCGGCTCCGGTCAGGGCATTGAAGAGCGTGGACTTGCCGGCATTGGTGTATCCGACGATCGAGGCCAGGGGCCATTGGCTGCGTTGTCGGCCTTGCCGTTGTGTCGTCCGCTGACGCCGCACGGATTCGAGGTCGGCCTTGAGCCGGTCAATTCGCTCCTGGACCTTGCGTCGATCCGTCTCGAGCTGGCTCTCGCCTTCGCCCCCGCGCATGCCGATGCCGCCTTTCTGCCTCGAGAGGTGGGTCCAGAATCGGGTTAAGCGGGGAAGGAGATGTTCGAGTTGAGCCAACTCGACCTGCAACTTGCCTTCCCGGGTCCGGGCGCGCCGGGCGAAGATGTCGAGAATCACATCCGTCCGATCGAGCACCTTGCAGTCGAAGATGCGCTCGAGATTGCGGGTCTGGGCGGGTGAGAGTTCGTCGTCGAACACCACGGTGTCGATGCGCTCGGCATGGCAGCGTTCGGCCAGTTCCTCTGCCTTGCCCGAACCGATGAATGTGCCGGGCGTCGGGCGTTCGAGCTTCTGGACGCAGTCGCCAACCACAACGCCGCCGGCGGTGTCGGCGAGTTGGGCGAGTTCATCGAGCGAGTCGCGCACGTCCCAGGTCCGTCGTGCTTTCAGTTCCGCCCCGATGAGGAAGACCCGCTCGGTCCGTCTCTCCCGTGCCGTCGAATAGAGTGCTTTCAAGAGTTGTGTTCAGCCTGCAAAACGGTGGGCAGCATACTCGATCCCCGCGCGCCGTGCAACTCCGGGGCGACACTCGACGGCGGCTACAAAACAGAGCCATTGCAGGCCGGGTCGACCGCTTGTCCGGAGGGCTGCGGGCAAATAATGCTAAGTCTTTCACAATTGGCGGCAAGCGGATGCGCATGGCGTCGCCCGATGATTGGGGGTGTTCAACCGGTGATGCCGTTTCGAGAGAGGAGCGCGGGGTTGACAGTTGCGGCGCCCGCGCACCGGCGCCGCCCCTGCCACGACGGCAAGAGCCGGTCGAGAACGACAAAGGGCTCCAGGTGAACCTGATATGACAACAGCAGTCGAGCACCGTCTGGCGGCGCGATCCCGCGAAGCCGGGTCGGGTCATGGCGCTTGGGAGACCGCCTGCGGCTACGTGCGAAATTTCCTGAACAACCGGTTTGTTTACGTGGTGGTCTCGCCGCGCGCCCATGGCCTGTCGGTCGGGGTCAACATGAACCCGGACCGGCGCTGCAATTTCGACTGCGTCTATTGCGAGGTGAACCGGAGCAGCCCGCCCCACGACAGTCAACTGGACGTGGGTGTCATGGTGCAGGAACTGGACCGGACCCTTGGGCTTGCGCTCGATGGTCATCTGCACACGCTCCCGGGATTTCAGTCGCTCCCTCCAGAGCTCCTGCAGTTGCGGCACGTGGC
>DAOOQY010000321.1:0-5501 GCA_035389025.1 Verrucomicrobiota bacterium | reverse complement strand
TGCCTCCCATGTCACCAGGAGCGGGTCAACAACGCCGCCGCCCATATGCACCATCCGGACGGCGGCGTCACCCAATGCGTCCAGTGCCACATGCCCATGAACCCGTTCGGCGGCATGAACCAGTCCGATCACTCGATGCGCCCCCCCCTGCCTCACCTCAGCCAGGCCGTCGGCTCGCGCAACGCCTGCGTCCTCTGCCATGACGACAAGGACCATACCTGGGCCCTCGAACAAATCCGCTCGTGGCATCCGGATTTCGAAAAGCACACCGCCCCCGAACTCGAACGCGCCCTCCTCGTCAAAGGGCTCCGCGACGGCCACTGGCAAATAGTCCCCGCCGCCCTCGACTTCATTGCCAATCCGGACGCCAACCCCCTGTTCGTCGCCGCTCTGATCCGGCTCCTGCCGCCTTCCAACAGCCCGCGGCAGCGCATCCTCCTGCGCGACCTGGCCTCCACGGCCAAACACCCCCTGGTCCGCGGCGCCGCCGCCGTCGGGCTCGACGCCGACGCCGTGCCGGAAGATCGGCCCGCCCTGTTCAAGGCGATCTCGGACGACTACCGCCTGGTCCGCATCCGCGCGGCCGAACGCCTCGCCGCACTCCCCGAACGCGACGTTCCGTTCGAACACCGCGACCGGCTCGCGCGGGCCATTCGCGAGATGTGGGACTCCTGCAACCTGCGCCTGGATCACTGGAGTTCGCACTTCAACGCCGGCAACATCCTCATGCGGCAAAACCAACTCGAAGCCGCCGCCGCCAAGTACGACCGGGCTCATGCCCTCCGCCGCGATATCCCGCAGCCGCTCATCAACGGCGCCATGGCCTTCGCCCGCCTCGGACGCCTCGACGAAGCGGAGTCGCGCCTGAAGAAGGCGACCGGACTCCCCGAACCGTGCGCCGAGGCGCACTTCAATCTCGGTTTGCTCTATGCAGAGGTGGGCCGGCGCGACGCCGCCGCCAGGGAACTCTCTCGCACGCTGGAACTGGCCCCTCAGAATGCCGCGGCCGCCTGCAACCTCGCCATTCTCAAAGCCGGCACCGATTACCCGGAGACGTTCCGCCTGTTGCGGAAAGCGATCGAGGCCGCGCCCGACAATCCGCGATACGTCCACACGCTCGCTTTCTACTACCTCGAAGCCCGGGAGCCCGATCTGGCACGCCAGGTCATCCTCGAAGCCCTCCAGCGCGGCGTCACTTCGCCCGACATCGAAGCCCTCCGCCGCCAAATCCCTTAACCCGCATCGCAGACATCATGCGAACTCTGATCGCCCTGTGCACGGACGGGGTGATTATCTCGCGCATAAGCCGGCCAACTGGTTGGGGGCACTCGATTTGACACAACTCTGAAAGAAGGCTAGAATCGTGCAACTAAGCCCAACAGAAACCCCCACCACTGCTGGAGGATTTCCAGAGTTTGACAGTTTCAAGGATATGGTCTGGTTCAATCGAGAATACGGGCTCGAGAAGAGCGTGGCCGTTTCGGAAGGCGGGGGTGTGGTGTGATGCTGGGGAGGGGGCTGGCATGGCAGACGCAGACATAGTCGACGCGCTGAGGCGGCATTGGGTGCATTCTCACGAAGAGGATCGAGGCGCGATAATGGTCTTCCGACCTGCCGAGCATCGCTTCCCGCCGTCGCGAGGGCGGCTGGGTTATGTGCTCAATGCGGGCGGAGAACTGAGCGAAATCGGACCAGGTCCCACCGATCGCCCCGAGGCGACGAGAGGCAGTTGGGCGCTGGAGGGCGACACGCTGGTACTCCACTTGCGGGGTGGTGACCGGCGGCATCGTATCGTCTCTCTCGATCCTGAGCGTCTCGTGATCACGCGATAGAGGGCTTCCCGCAAAGAGCTTGGGCACGGTTTTGCGGTTTTGAGAATGAGCCGGTCAATCTGCCGTTGCGGTCGACGTCGGAAGAAATGGTCAGGGAAATCCAGCAAGTGTGCCAAAAACTGGCCCGAGTGACGACGCAACAGGACATACAATACCAGTTGGGGCATGCACGCTATTTACACTCGGAGCAGGCTCCACAGCTCTCCGTGGTGGCAATCACCTGTGGACTTGGAACATCAAGACAACCAACAGTGCAGAAAAACAGACCTACTACTGTGACTGTAAACATGCATGGAGGAATCGACTATGGCTAATGAGAGTTCAGGAGTTCGGCGCAGGTCCTGCGCCACGGATGAGGTTCACCAGCGGTTGATGGCTGATCCAGCCTATGCCAGAGCGCGGACGGAGATCGAGAATTATCATCTGCAGTTTCTCCGCACGCGAGGAATGTACGCGCGAACCGGCGTCACGGTGATCCCGGTGGTGGTGCACGTCGTGTATAAAACCGCGGCGGAGAACATCAGCGACGCCCAAATCAACAGCCAAATCGACGTTCTCAACCTGGATTACCGGATGAAGAACGCGGACCTGCCAAAAATTCCGTCGGCCTTTGCTTCGCTGGCCGCCGACGCCAGGATCGAATTCACGCTGGCCACCAAGGACCCGAACGGCAACCCGACGACAGGGATCACGCGGACGCAAACGACGAAGACGAGCTTCAGCTACGACGACAAGGTGAAACACGCTTCGAGCGGCGGAACCGATGCCTGGCCGGCGGACAAGTACCTGAACATCTGGGTGTGTACCCTGGGGGGTGGGTTGCTGGGCTACGCGCAGTTCCCGGGCGGACCGGCCGCCACGGACGGGGTGGTGATCTTGAACACTGGTTTCGGGACGCAGGGCACCGCGGCGGCGCCGTTCAACCTGGGGCGGACGGCGACACACGAGATCGGGCACTTCCTCGATCTGCACCACCTATGGGGTGACGCGCGGGACAATCCCACGTGCACGCTCTCCGACCTGGTGGGAGACACACCCACACAAGCCGGACCGAACTACGACAAACCCACGTTCCCGCACGTGACCTGCAACAACGGACCGAACGGCGACCTGTACATGGACTACATGGACTACGTCGACGATGATTCGATGTTCATGTTCACGGCGGGGCAGGTGGCGAGAATCCAGGCGTGTCTGGACAACGTGCGCAAGACGCTGGGCACGGAGAAGCCGGAGAAGCAGTTCAGCGAGCCAATTAAGAAGCTCGAACCGGACAAGAAGTACGAACCGGACAAGTGGACATCCGAGCCAATTAAGAAACGCGAGCCCGAGAAGCTGAAGCACGAGCCCGACGTCAAGAAGTACGAACCTGACAAGCTGAAGCACGAGCCTGACAAGCTGAAGTACGAGCCTGACAAACTGAAGCACGAGCCCGACAAGCTAAAGTACGAGCCCGAAGGCAAGCAGGAGTTCGAGGGCGGCTTGCCCGGTATGGGCGGCGATCCAATGGACGTGCGCCTGTCACGGCTCGAGGCCGCGATCGCGCAGTTAAGCCACTTCATCCAGGCGGAGCAACGCCCGCAGATGGAAAAGGCGGCACTGCGCTTTGAACCGGAGAAGCCCAAGCAATAGAACTCGGGCGGGCTGGGAATGATCTGAAGGCAGAAAGAACGGGGGCGGGCGGGCGAGGAGCCGGCCCGCCCGGTTTTGAGGAGGTGACCAGTGTGGCTTGTCCTCAACGATTGGGCTGACGTCGCGGCGCAATGGGCCCGGACGGGTCTGGAGCGGCGCGGAGTGGGGCCTTGGCAAGCGCTCGGACCGGCCGAACTGGCATTCGGGATGCGTTGGGAGCACCGGTTGGAGAACGGGCGCACGCTGACGAACCTGACGCTGCCGGACGGGCGGCTGCTGCGCGATGGGGAGGTGCGCGGGGTTCTGAACCGGCTTACCTTCATCCACGCTGGCAGTCTGGTGGTCGTGCAACCTGCAGACCGGGATTATGTGGCGCAGGAGTTGCAGGCGTTCTTGCTCAGTTGGCTGCACTCCGTCCCGGCGCCGGTGCTCAACCGCCCGACGCCGGCGGGACTGTCGGGGCGGCTGCGGCATGTGTCGGAGTGGATTTGGCTGGCGGCGCAGGCGGGGCTGCCGACCTCGGGATACCACCAGAGCAGCCGTGATGGGCCGCGACCGTGGGACGCGACGCTGCAGTGCGGTGAGTCATGGGCGCCGGTGACGAGTGTGGTCGTTTGTTGCGGGACGGTGACGGGCGGGGCGGCGCCCGCGCAGATTCAGGCCGGGTGCGTGCGGCTGCGTGAGCGGGCGGGCGTGGCCCTGCTGGGAGTGGATTTCACGATTGGTGTGGACGGGCGGTGGAGCTTTGCGGGACCATCCACAAGGCCCGACTTGCGGATTGGGGGCGAGCCGCTGCTGGACGCGTTGGCGATTGCCCTGAACGGGCGTGAGGAGATGAAGCGATGATCCTGCTGTGCGGTATTCCGTCCGAACCTTCGCTGGGGCTAGTGATCGAGGCGGTGCGGGAGTTGGGCGCTGACCACTTGGTGTTTCACCAGCGCGAGTTCAGTCGTGTCGAGATGCAGTTGGAGATCGACGCTGGAGGCGTGAAGGGTCGGCTGGACTACGACGGCCGGGCATATTGCCTGGGAGATTTTACGGCCGTCTACACGCGGCTCATGGACTGCAACCACCTGCCGGAGATCGAAGACGAGCCGCCGCACTCGCCGATCCGCCGGCACTGCATGGGGGTCGCCGAGACACTGATGCGGTGGTTCGACATCATGCCGGGCACGGTGCTGAACCGGTCCTTCGAGGTGGGCAGCAACTATTCCAAACCATACCAGGCGCAGTTGATCCGCCGGATGGGATTCGCGGTGCCGAAGACCTTGGTGAGCAATGACCCGGAGCGAGTGCGCGAGTTTTGGCGCCAACATGGGCGTGTGATATACAAATCGGTCAGCTACATCCGTTCGGTGGTGAAGACGCTCGAGGAGGGCGACCGCGAGCGCCTGGAGTCGGTGCGCACGTGCCCGACCCAATTCCAGGAATACATCGACGGCGCGAACGTGCGTGTTCACGCGATCGGCGAGAAGACGTTCGCCACCCGCATCAGCGCCAAGACAACGGACTATCGGTACGCCTATCTGGAAGGTGAGAGAGAGCAATTGGAAGCGGTGGAACTATCGGAGGAACTGGCCAGCCGGTGCGTGGCCCTCGCGGAAGCCATGCGGCTGGGGTTCGCGGGGATCGACCTCAAGGTCACGGACCGCGGCGAAGTGTACTGCCTGGAAGTCAATCCGTGCCCCGCATTCAGCTACTACCAACTGCACACCGGGCAGCCGATCGCAGCGGCGGTGGCGAGGTACTTGGCGGGAGAGGCAGGGACGCTGAAGCACTGAGAAACGCAGGAGGTCATGATGCGCGTCCTGCTGATCGACATGCCGTTCGGCGAGGTGCGCCTGCCCTCGCTGGCGCTTGGGCTGCTCAAGGCGGAATTGCAGGGACGAGGCACGGGCTGCGACGTCGCGAATCTCAAGCTGCTGTTCGCCAGCATGATTGGGTGGGATAATTACGTCTGGCTCTCCGGGTTGACCGCGCTGCTGAGCGCGGGCGCGGTAGTTGAGGTGAAGATGCCGTTTTCTATTCACGGTGAAT
>DAOOQY010000320.1:0-5508 GCA_035389025.1 Verrucomicrobiota bacterium | reverse complement strand
TCGGCGGGGGACGAGCCGTCCCCCCTCCAAGGTTCGGTTCATGGAGAGCGTTGACATTCAACAGTTGAATGCGCGGGGGGACCATGAACCGGTGCGGAGCGGCGACGGCCTCGTCGCCTCAAACTCCTTCAGAAACACTCTTCGGCGGGGGACGAGCCGTCCCCCCTCCAAGGTTCGGTTCATGGAGAGCGTTGACATTCAAAGATTTGGCAAGAACTGAGTTGATGAAGACGAGAACGCCTGAGGCTCAACCTGCGAGGCCCGACACCCGGCGCGGGAATGGGCTGGAATTGAAAGGCTCCGCAATCGATCGCCGCCTGCCTTTCGGAGCCCATCCAGGCGCGGTCTTACCAACTCGTCCGGATTCGGTTCAGCGCGGAGCCTGTGATCGATCCGGGTTAGTCCTGGCCGTGCTGTGCGCCTGTCTGGCTGTCTCGTCCTGTTCGCGATCGACCCCGGCGAAGGAGGACGACTTCATCCGCCTGATGAACTCGGGCAAGAACTATCTGGACCAAAGCCAAGCCGACAAGGCCATCCCGCTGTTCACGCAGGCCGTCGCCCTGGCTCCGTCGCGCGCCGACGCCCATCTGAACCTGGCCAACGCCTTCCTGGCGGCGGGCCAGGCCGAGAGCGCGCTGCGTCACGCCCGCGCGGTCCTCGATTACGACCGCAACTCCGCAGCCGCGTATTACGTCGCCGGGTGCGCGCATCTTCGTTTGGGCCAATTCGAGGAGGCGGTCCAGATGTTCCAGCCGTCGCGCGACCTCGATCCCACGATCGCGGCCGTGAGCTACCAGCTTGGCCGCGCCCACCAGGAACTCCAGCAGTTCGAGGACGCCGCCGCGGCCTATCGGGAAGCGATCTCGCTCGAACCCGATCATCCGGTCGCCCATTACGCCCTCAGCCAGGCCCTGATTCGCGCCGGGCAACCCGACGAGGCGCAAGCGGCGCTCGAGAAGCACAAGGCAATCCTCGCCAAAAACACAGGCGCACCCGCCAGCCCCGAGGTCTATGAGCGGTGCGCGCACACACAGGCGCGCGCCCCCGAGACGGTGATCAAACCCGAGCCGCAAGGCATTCCGGTCACGTTCGTCGACGCCACCGTCGCCGCTTTCGGCGCGGACTCCGCCAAGTACCAAGGGCCGCTTGCGGTGCTCGATTACAACCATGACGATCGCAACAGCCTGATTGCCGCCGAAGGCACGAACGGCTTCCGGCTCCTGGCCAACACCCAGGGCGTCTTTCGCCCGTCAGGCGGCCTCTTGCCGGCAGACCCGGACGGGCGCTTTCGGCAGATGGTGGTCGGCGACCTGAACAACGATCGGTTCGAGGACGTGGTGTTGCTGGGCGAGAACGCCTCGCACGCCTACCGCTTCGCCACCAACGGCGCCGCGCGCGAGGTGACCGCGGCGTCCGGTCTGAAAGGCCTCGTCGGATGCGCCGGGGCGCTGGTGGACCTCGATTTCACAGGCAAGCTGGACCTGCTGGTGGCGTTGCCCGGCGGCAACGGCCTGCGCGTCCTGCGCAACCTGGGCAACATGTACTTCAAGGACATCACCGCCACCTCGGGCGTGCCGGCGACGATGAGTGGCGCGCGGCAGGTGCTCGTCGACGATTGGAACAACGACGATATGATGGACGTCTTCGTCGCTCTCGACACCCCGACGCCGCTCTATCTCCAGAAGCAACGCGGCGGCCCTCTGGTTGCGACCAATCTCCCGTCCGTCCAGATCGAGGGGGCTGCGCTCGCGCTGGGTGACGTCAACGGCGATTCGCGCGCCGATCTCGTGGCCGCTGCGCCCGATCACATCGACCTCCTGCTGGGCGGGTTGGGCAAGGCCGCGCGCCTGCCGCTCGACCTGCCCGGTGTGAACGCGCTGCGCCTGGTCGATTATGACAACGACGGCTGGCTCGATGTCGTCGCCGCAGGCACAGGCCTCCGAATTTGGCGCAATGTGGGCGACGGCCAGTTCACGGATCAAACAGCAGCGGTGGGTCTCGACAAACTCGTTCGAGGACGGGTCGAGGCGCTCGCCGCGGCCGACTTTGACCAGGATGGCGACACCGATTTGGCGTTGAGCGTCGAGGGGCAGGGATTGAAGCTCCTGCGCAACGACGGCGGCAACGCCAACATCCAACTCAAGCTCCGATTGATCGGCAACCGGTCGAATGCGAGCGGACTCGGCATCCGGCTCGAGGTCGCCGCCGGGCCGTTCCGCGTCCATCGCACCGTCAGCGCGCTCCCGGTCGAAATCGGCGTCGGCAAGAACACGCAACTCGATTCGCTGGTGGCTCGTTGGTTCGATCTGGCCTTCAATCAAATCGACGTCAAACCAAATCCGCACGCCGCCCTGCCCGTGTTCGAGCCGGTCCTGCCCACCGGCTCCTGCCCTTACCTCTACGCCTGGGACGGACGGCAATTCCGCTTCATCTCGGACATCCTGGGCTCCGCGCCGATGGGGCTGCGGGTCACCGAGACCGTCTTTGTCGACGCCGACCCGCATGAATACGTCTGGCTGGGTGGCGCGGACCGGTTCCAGCCGCTCGATGGGCAGTACACCGTCCAGATTACCGAGGAATTGCGCGAGGTGCTCTATCTCGACCAGGCGAAGCTCGTTGTGGTCGAGCATCCCCAGGGCACCGAAGTCCAGACCACGGACGCCATGCGCCCGAGCAAACCCTTCCCGCGCGGCGAACTCTGGACATTGGAAAACCGTTGCCCCCTCATCGAGGCCAGTCGCCTCGATGGCAGCGACGCCACCTGCGCCCTGATCGACAACGATGGCGTGATGGTCTCGCCGGAACGCATTCGGATTCCCCAGTTGCGCGGTCTTGCCGAACCGCACGGCGTCGTCCTCGACTTCGGCCCCCTGGCGGTCGAAAAGCCCCTGGTGCTTGTGCTGACCGGCTGGCTCCGGTTTGGCGGCGGCATGGCCAACGTCGCGGCCTCGCACGACCCCGATCTGCCATTCCCCTTCCCGCACCTCGAGGTCGAAACCGCTGCCGGCCAATGGCATCCGGTCAACGTCGTCCCTGCCGTCCCGTCAGGAAAGACCAAGACCATCCTGATCGACCTGAATGGCAAACTCCCGCCTCAAGCCCGCCGCCTCCGCCTCACCACGGCGTACGAACTTCATTGGGACCGCATCGCCCTCTTCGAACGCCGCCTGGCCGGCGACACGCGGATCACGCCGATCACTCCCACCCGTGCCGATCTGCATTGGCGCGGATTCAGTGAGTTTGCCGATCTGCCCTGGACCCAACCGCTCACACCCGTCTACGATCGCATCTTCCAGAATCCGCATTGGGCAATCACTCCCGAGGGTTGGTGCACACGCTACGGTCCGGTCGACCCGCTCGTGGCGCACGAAGACAACGCCCTCGTGCTGCTCAACGGCGGCGATGAACTCACGCTGCAATTCGACGCGGCCGCGCTGCCCGAGCCGCCGCCCGGCACCGTGCGCGACTTCTTCATCTATACGGTGGGCTGGGACAAGGACTCCGATTTCCACGTCGAACTGGGCTGGAAAGTCGGGCCGCTGCCCTGGCACGGCATGGATGATCAGGCCTACGGACGCAAGCCGCGTCCTCCGTTTCCGAGTGACGATCTCATGCGACGGATGACAACGCGCTGGGTGCCGCAATCCACCCTCAAGCGCGCAGCGCGCTAGCTCCTGGCCCGCCGAGTGCTCCATGAACCTCGTAGCCGCGGACGTCAGTCCGCGCCATCTCGCTCCGTCAAAGGCGGGAATCAGCGCCGACTCATCCCGCGACGCGGGACGGCTACAAGCGGGTTCATGGTCTTCGTGCGCATTAAACTGTCGAATGTCAACGCTCCATGAACCGCCTCTCTCGGGGCGCCGGCTTGCAGCCGGCTTACCGCACGGGACGTGTCGGCAGCGGTTCATGGGCCCACTGCGTTCTCGCAACAAAGAAACTGGGCTTTCTTCGAGCCCGCCTGAATCGTTATGAAATCGCATATGCAAGGGTCTGAGCACGCTCGATCGAGTCTTGCGGGATTGGCTGTGGCCGTGGCCTGCCTCCTGCCGGCCTGGGGCGGCGGCGTCGAACCGTGTCGCATCGAAGTGATCGAGAAAGGCAGCGGCTGGCCGGTGCCGCTCGTCGAATTGCGCTCCACGCACAACGTGCGCTTGGTCACGGACAACGCGGGCGTCATCGCCTTCGACCTTCCGGAACTGATGGGCCGGGAGACATGGTTCGACGTCATCGGACACGGCTACGAGCGTCCCAAGGATGGCTTCGGATACCGCGGCGTTCGCCTGAAACCCGAGCCAGGCGGAACGCTGAAGGTCGAGGTAACGCGCACAGTTCCCGCCAAGCGGTTGGGCTGCCTTACCGGCGGCGGTCTCTTTGCCGAGAGCCAGAAGCTCGGAGGCGAGATGGACTGGCCCGAATCGGGCGTGTTGGGCTGCGACAGCGTGCAGAATGCCGTGCATCGGGACAGGCTCTATTGGGCCTGGGGCGACACCACCCTGGCCCGTTACCCGCTCGGCATCTTCCACATGACCAGCGCCACCACCGATGTCCGACCGCTGAAGTCCTTCGAGCCGCCTCTCCGGGTCAAGTTTGACTACTTCACCGATGCAAAAGGCGCACCGCGCGGAGTGGCCGAGATGCCCGGCACCGGCCCGACGTGGGTGACCGCTTATGTCAGCCTGCCCGACCGGACCGGCGCGCCCCGCCTGGTGGGTTCTTACGCAAAAATCAAGCCGCCACTCGAGGCCTACGAGTGGGGTCTATGTGTGTGGAACGATCAGACAAACCGCTTCGAGCGACTGCGCGTTGTCTGGACCAAGTCGGAACAGCAACCCAAGCCGCCCCCGCTTCCCGAGGGTCATCCCGTTTTCTGGGATGACGAGCGCGGCCGCCGCTGGGTGTTGTTCGGCAACCCGCTTCCCACGCTGCGCTGCCCTGCCACATTCGAGGCGTGGCAGAATCCTGACACCTGGGAAAGGCTCGAACCGCAGGCCTCGCTGGCCTCCGCCGATGGCCAATCCGTGAAGCCGCACACCGGATCGATCGCGTGGAATGCCTTTCGCAAACGCTGGGTGACCGTCTTCATGCAGGCCTTCGGCAAACCGTCCGCCTTTGGCGAACTCTGGTATGCTGAAGCCAAAGCGCCGACCGGCCCGTGGGGCAAAGCGGTGAAAATCCTGAGCCACGAGAACTACACCTTCTACAACCCGCGCCTCCATCCGGAATTCACGCCGCCCGACTCGCCTGTGCTCATTTTCGAGGGCACCTACACGATGCAGTTCGCCGACCGGCCACCGCCCACACCCCGTTACGACTACAACCAGATTCTTTACCGGCTGGACCTGGATGACCCTGCCCTGGCGCCCGCGCAGGAGCGATGAGCGGGTCTGAACCATGCTGAGCGTTATCTGTCAACGACGCCGGGTCAGGTGACCCGGCCTAGAATCCTTGACTGGTGAAACATGTTGCAGACAAGTCAAGTTTCTGTGCTGCGCGAAAGGGGTCAAGGAT
>DAOOQY010000319.1:0-5513 GCA_035389025.1 Verrucomicrobiota bacterium | reverse complement strand
CGTTGCGGCGCGGATCGAACATCAACGCGTTGATGGTGAAATCGCGGCGCGCCGCCGCATCCGCGGGCGTCATCGCGGGGTCCGTGGCGATTCGGAAGCCCTTGTGACCGGACCGCATCTTCGAGTCGCGCCGGGGGAGGCTGAAGTCGAAAGTGCGCCCGCCCGGCATCGTGAACTTGACGACACCGAACGAACGCCCGACGAGGTCCACGCGTCCATGACGTTCGAGGGCGGCGGCCAGTTGCTCGTAGCTCACGCCGAAAACCTCGACGTCGTAATCCTTGACCGGAACGCCAAGAAGCGCATCGCGCACGCAGCCGCCGACAAGGTATGCCTGCCCCAACTCGGGCAGAGTCGCAATCACGGTCGCCAGCTCATGCGGAATCGGCACAATCATCGAATCGCGCAACTCTACCCGCGATCCCCGGTTTCAGCCAGCGCGGCCAGTGCAGATGGAGATTGTCGGTGGGGAGCGAGTTTGCGCCGCGTGGGGGCCTGCCTGCCGCGCCGCTGCGCTTTGCGGCGCAGGCAGGGCGCGCGGCCTGGTGCGCTCTGTTCGTGGATGCGAAGGCGTTGGAGTGGGAACGTCCTCGTCCCCGGCGATGAGAGTTGCAGGCCCTGTTTTGCGGGCGACGAGGACCTGCCTGCCGGCAGGCAGGCGTCGCCCCTCCGGCAATCTCCATCCGTTGGAGGCCCGGCGCCCTCACGGGGCGACAGAACACCGACAACAACCAGATGCACCGGGGCGCGCTCGCCAGCCAAATCCTCTTTGCGAACCCGGTCGCATCCGAGTATGATCCCGGCCTGAACGATGAATATCACTCCCTATGGTGCCGCGGGCGGCGATGTCACGGGGTCCGCTTACCTAGTCGAGACTCCCCAAGCCAAGGTCCTGATCGACTGCGGGCTTTTTCAGGGCGGCAAGGAGGCGGATGCGAAGAACCAGGCGCCGGTCGTGCCCCGGGCACGGGACCTTGATTCCGTGCTGCTGACGCACGGGCATTTGGATCACACCGGACGCCTGCCGCTGCTGACGCTGGCCGGCTTCAAGGGACCGATTCACGCCACGCCGGCGACGATCGAGATGACGGGGTTGATCCTGCGCGATTCGGCCAAGGTCCAGGCCCAGGACCTCGAACGGCACAACCGCAAGCGGGCTCGGGCGGGAGAGCCGCCGCTGGCGCCGCTCTACACCCACGACGATGTCGAGCGTCTCCTCGAACACCTGCGCCCCGCGCCCTATCACGATCCGTTCCCGGTCGCGCCGGGCATCCGGGCTCGCATGGTCGAGGCGGGCCATATGCTGGGCTCGGTGAGCCTTCAACTGTTATTCGAGGACCAAGGGCGCGAGCGGGCGGTGGTGTTCTCGGGCGATCTGGGGCCCCTGGGCGCCCCGATCCTCCGGGACTACGAACCGTTTTGCCGCGCGGACGCCGTCGTGCTCGAGTCCACGTACGGCAACCGCGATCACCGTCCCTTCCGCGAAACGGTCGACCAGTTTGTCGATGTCCTCAAACAAGCCGTGGCGGACCGCGGCAAGGTGCTGGTGCCCACCTTTGCCGTCGGACGAGCCCAGGTCCTGACCCTGCTTCTGGCCTCGGTGTTTCGCAAGGGGCTGGTCAAGCCGTTCCCGGTCTTTCTCGACAGTCCAATGGCCATCGAGGCATCGAGGATTTACCAGCGCCATCTGGAGCTGTTCGACGACGAGGTGCTTGACTTCCTGCGCGAGGGATCGATCGAGCGCGACCTGGCCACCCTCCAGTTGACAGCCACCGCCGATGAATCCAAGAAGATCAATGACGCGTCGGGGCCCTGTGTCGTGATGGCAGGCGCGGGCATGTGCAACGCCGGACGCATTCTGCATCACCTGAAACAGAGCCTCTGGAGGCCGGAAACGCACGTGGTGATCGTCGGATACCAGGCGCAAGGCTCCCTGGGCCGCCTCCTGGTCGAAGGAGAACAGCGGATCAGCATCCACGGCGAGAAGATCGCCGTGAAAGGCAAGGTGCACACCCTCGGCGGATTCAGCGCGCACGCCGGCCAGACCGACCTGCTCAACTGGTTCGCGGCGCTGGCTCCCAGCCGCCCCCAAGTGGTCCTGACCCACGGTGAAGACGAGCCGCGCCGGGCTCTGGCCCGGAAAATCCAGCAGGGGCATCGGATCGAAGCGCTTCTTCCGAAGCTCGAACAGACCATAACAATCTGAAGGAGGCCAATGAATACGAACAAAACCACGAGCCCGGGCCGCCCGGCTGCCCGGACCTCTTCCAGTCTGAGCCGCTACGAATGCGGCCCGTTCACCTTCTCGCACAAGGATTACTACGACCGCCACCTGATGTTCGACCATGCGGTCGACATCCCGGAAGCGTCGGCGCGGCAGCGTTACGAAGCGGTTGCCTGCTCGGTGCGCGACCTGCTGACCCAGCGCTGGATTCGAACGCAGCAGACCCACGATCGGCGCAACGCAAAGCGCGTCTATTACGTCTCGATGGAGTTCCTCATCGGGCGCGCCCTGGCCTCGAATATCCTCAACCTCGGCGTCGAACGCTGGGTGGCTGAGGATCTCCAGTCCGACCAGCGTGACTGGCGCGCCGTGTTCGACGAGGAACCCGATGCCGGCCTCGGCAACGGCGGTCTCGGGCGTCTGGCGGCCTGCTTCATCGAATCCCTCGCCACTCTCGAAATCCCCGCCTTCGGATACGGTCTGCGTTACGAGTACGGCATCTTCAGACAAGGCCTGGCCAACGGCTGGCAGAACGAACAGCCCGACAACTGGCTGCGTTACCCCGATCCTTGGGAAGTCGCGCGGCCCCAGGAATCGGTCGAGGTCAGGCTCAACTGCTCGTTCGAAACACGCAGCGGCGCCCTCAGGGTCCTTCCCGGATGCCCCTCGACGCTCATCGGCATCCCCTATGACCGCCCCATCGTCGGTTACGGCGGCAAGACCATCAATACACTGCGCCTTTGGGCGGCCGGCACGCCGGATTACTTCGATTTTCAGCAGTTCAGCAGCGGCGATTTCGTGGGCGCCCTGGCCGAGACCCTCACAGCCGAGACCCTCACGCGGGTTCTCTATCCCGACGATTCGACCACCGTGGGCCAGGGTCTCCGGTTTCTGCAGGAGTACTTCCTTGTCGCCTGCTCTCTGGCTGACATGATCCGCCGGTTCCGCAAGAGCAACACCGACTGGGCGGACCTGCCCAACAAGGCGGCCGTCCAGCTCAACGACACCCACCCCGCTCTGGCTGTGCCCGAACTGCTGCGGCTCCTGCTCGATGAAGCCAAACTGGGCTGGGACGACGCCTGGCAGATCACCCAGGCCACGCTCGCCTACACCAACCATACCCTCCTGCCCGAGGCTCTCGAGAAATGGCCGGTCCGATGGCTCGAAGCGCTCCTCCCCCGCCACCTCGAACTCATCTACGAAATCAACCGCCGCTTCCTTGACCAGGTCCGCTCACACCATCCCGGCGACGACGCCCGCGTCCGGCGCGTCAGCCTGATCGAGGAAGGCGCCGAGCGCAAAGTGCGCATGGCCCACCTGGCCATCGTCGGCACCCACAGCACCAACGGCGTCGCGGCAATCCATACCCGATTGCTCAAAAGCCGCGTGGTTCCCGATTTCGCGGCCTTGTTCCCCGACCGCTTCAACAACAAGACCAACGGGGTTACGCCCCGACGCTGGCTGCTGCAGGCCAACCCGCCGCTGGCCCGCGTGATCACAGACGCCATCGGCGACGCCTGGGTCACCGACCTCGCACAACTCGAGAGGCTGCGCCCGCTCGCCGACGATGCCGGTTTTCGCGCGGCCTTTCGGCAGGCCAAGAGGGCCGCCAAGGAGAGTTTCGCCGCGTGGACCAGGAACGCCCTGGGGCAAGAGATCGACACCGAGACGCTCTTCGACTCCCAAATCAAGCGCATCCACGAGTACAAGCGCCAACTCCTCAACGCTCTCCATATCGTGGTGCTCTACAACCGGCTGCGCGACAACCCGCAATACGACGCGCCACGCCGCACGTTCCTGTTCGCCGGCAAAGCGGCGCCCGCATACAGGCTGGCCAAGCTGACCATCAAGTTTATCAACGACCTCGCCGCAACCATCGACCGCGACCCCGCGGTCCGCGGGCGCTTGAAGGTCGTGTTCCTGCCCGACTATTGCGTCTCCCTGGCCCAACGGCTGATCCCGGCCAGCGAAGTGTCCGAACAAATCTCGACCGCCGGCTACGAGGCCAGCGGCACCAGCAACATGAAGTTCATGATGAACGGCGCCCTCACCATCGGCACGCGCGATGGCGCCACCATCGAGATGGCCGAGGCGGCCGGCGAGGAGAATCTCTTCCTTTTCGGCCTCACCGCCGAGCAGGTGGCCCAAAGCCGCGGCTGGTACAGTCCGCACTGGCATTACCAGAACGAACCCGAAACCCGCGACGCCCTCGACCGGATTCTCTCCGGCCACTTCGGCTCCGCCGATCCCGGAGTGATCGGGGGTCTGCGCGACGCCCTTTTGAACCACGGCGATTACTACCTTCACCTGGCCGATCTCAAATCGTACGGCGAGGCGCACGATCGCATCGGACAGCTTTACGCCGACCCGGAGGCCTGGGCGCGCAAGGCGGTGCTGAACATCGCCGCGTCCGGTCGGTTCTCGAGTGATCGGGTGATCTCCGAGTACGCCCACGAAATCTGGAACACCCCGCCCTGCCCCATCCCCGACGAAGCCTGAGCCGCGGCCGGGGCTGGCCCGATTATTTCACACGCTTCGCGAGGAACCATAACCGCGCTAAGCTCGGCCGACACGAGCGAATGGGCCACGGTTTGCTTGGATTATGTCTGTGATAGCGGCACGCAACCTCACTCTCTGGCTCGGCAGCCTGGCCCTGGGATTCCTGACTCTGGCGGCCGCTGGGCAGGCCGCGGCCGCCCCGGCGCCCCCTGACGCCCCGCGCCCGCTCACGCGAACATACCGCGTCGGCCTCACAGATGAAGGAGCAAATCGCATCCAGGAGCAAATGGCGGATGCGATTGCGCGGCGGCTGGCAGCGTTGGGCACCATCACTGCCCAATGCGAACCGCGCGGGACACGCGAGATCGTCGTGCGGGTGACTGCGCCGAGCGTGGACGCGTTCGCCGACATCCCGGCGCTGCTGCAGAAACAGGGCGGGCTCGAACTGCGCCCCGTTCATCCTCAAAGCGATGCCCTGCTCCAACAAGGCGTCTGCCCGCCCGATTACGTGATGATGGCCGAGTACTCGCCTTCCAACCAGGCCGCACGCGTTCATCTCGTCGCCCAACAGCCATCAGGCCCCGCCCGCGAAGAGGTCACCGCCGCCAAAACCGCGCGCGATCCTTCGACCGGCCAGGAGACGATCGAGATCGCGTTCTCGAACGAAGGCGCCACACTCTTCGCGGAGTTGACCCGTGCCCGGATTGGAGAGCGGATCGCATTGGTCGTCGATGACCAGGTGCTGCTCGCGCCAGTCGTCCGCCAGGAAATCCAGGACGGCCATTGTGTC
>DAOOQY010000318.1:0-5514 GCA_035389025.1 Verrucomicrobiota bacterium | reverse complement strand
GGGCGGCAGGACGCAGCAGGAGGGCGGAGCTAAAGACGAGGGCGGCGCCGGGTCCGGCGCGGCCGCGGCGCCAGGCGAGCAGCGCCAGCAGGGCCAGGGCGAGCAACCAGGCTGGTGAGGCGAAACGGAACCCGTCGCTCATGGGCTGGTCCTTCCCCGAACCGCGTTCATGACGGCCGGTTGGCCCGACGGCGCGCCGCGATGGCGCACCGGCCGATCGCATCGGCCCGGCTTTGCCAGATCACTCGGCATGTGTGGTTGCCTCGATTGGAGCGGCGGCGGACTCCGGACGCGACCGCAGCACAAACGCGAGAGCCGCCGCCTGCAGTTCCTGCAACTCGCCGACACCCGCCACGTAGCGCCCGAACTTGCACAGATCGCACAATTGAAGGAATCGCCCCAGGTGCTGCCGGTCCGCGGCGGGAAGGGCGTCCGACGCCCCCGCCGCCGTCAGAAACTCCTCGGTCGTCAGGCGCGGGGCGCGCAGTCCATAGCGCGCCTCGACATAGCCTCGGAGAACGCCGGTGGCGGCGATGCCGTAGTCGCGCGACCGATCCGTTCGCAACAGAGCGGTCAAACGCTCGAGCTCGGCCAGGGCCCAATCCCACGGCGCGGCGGCGTCCGGCGTCGCGGGGGATGGCGCCCGCTCGGGCCGCGCCTTGTGACGGAGCGCCAGAGCCAGAAGGACGCCGCAGGCCGCCACGGCCGCCACGGCAAGCGCCCAGCCGAAACTGGTGGGCGAGAGGAGGCGCAGGTCCTCGATGAGGTTTGTCTCGTTCACACGTCCGCGGGGGGCGCCAGCCGCAGTCGGCGCAGGCGCTGCTCGAAGAACTGAAGCAGGGCGCGCTGATACGGCTGGCCGGTCTGACAGGTGACGCTCTCGACGCCGGCACGGCGGAAGATGTCGGCCAGACGCGCGGTTCGGGCCAGGCGCTGCGTCTCGAAGGCGTGCCGCACGGCGGGGTCGCGGGTATTCAGTTCGACCACATCTCCCGTTTCCGCATCCTCGCACACGAGCCACCCGACCTCCGGCAGGCGCGCCTCGACCGGGTCGTGGACACGCATGGCAACCACGTCGTGGCGCCGCGCGGCCAGGCGCAGCGCGCGCTCGAATCCGTCGTCACAGAAATCCGAAAGCACAAACACCGTCGCGCGCCGTTGCAGGGCGTTGCCGAGGCTCTGGAGGGCCTGGTGCAGCGAGGTGCGGGGTGAACGGGCCTTGTGGGTGAGGATCGCCGAGACGATGACGAGGGCCTGGCGGCGCCCAGTGCGCGGCGCGAGATAACACTCGACGGCGTCCGTGAAGAGCAGCAGTCCCACGCGGTCGTTGTTGAGGACCGCGCTGAGGGCCAGGACCGCCGCCAGTTCGGCGGCCAGTTCGCGTTTGCTCTGCGGCACCGACCCGAAATCGCCCGAGGCGCTCACATCCACCGCCAGCATCACCGTCAGCGATCGTTCCTCGACGCTTTGTTTGATCTGAACCGCCCCCGTGCGGGCCGTGGTGTGCCAGTCGATGCTGCGCACGTCATCGCCCGGCTCGTAGGCGCGCACCTGGTCGAATTCGAGCCCCCGACCCCGGAACACCGAACGGTAGGGCCCGGCGAGCAAATCTTCGACAAACCGCCGGGCACGCAACTCGACCAGCCGCACCCGCCGCATGATTTCGGTCGCGCCGTGCGAGGCGGGTGCGCGGTCGAGTGGTGCGCTTTCCTCCGCCCGGAGCGGCGGTGAGAGGCGGTGCGACGGGGCGCGGTTCATGGGAGAGCGTTGACATTCCACAGTCTAATGCGCACGCGGACCATGAGCCGGTCTGTAGCCGCCGACGTGAGTCGGCGCTGATTCCTGCCTTTGACGGAGCGAGATGGCGCGGACTCATCCCGCGGCGGCGGGACGGCTACGGAACCACGGTTCATGGAGAACGTTGACATTCAACAGCTTAATGCGCGCGGGGACCATGAACGAGAAACGTCCCGCTCTCAACTCTTAACTCTTGATTTCAAGGCACCGGCACTTGGGCGAGCAACTCCGCCACAATATGCTCCGAGGTGATCCGGTCCGCATCGGCCTCGAATGTTGTCAGCACCCTGTGGCGGAGGACGTCCGCCCCGACCGCCTTGACGTCATCGGGTGTGACGTGCGGACGCCCGCGCAGGAACGCGAGCGCTTTGGAAGCCAGCGACAGGTTGATCGAGGCCCGGGGCGACGCGCCGAACCGGATAAAGGGCGCGAGGCGCGGTGCGACCTGTGACGGGTCCCGCGTGGCGAACACCAGGCGCACGATATAGTCGGACACCTGCTCGTCGACGAACACCTGATCGACCAGCGCGCGCATGGCCAGGATATCCTCGGGTCGCACCACGGTCGTCAGCGGCGGGCGCGGGGCCGTGCGTGCCATCAGGGCCATGATCTGCCGCTCCTCGGTTTGGGTTGGATACGTGACCACGACCTTGAGCATGAAGCGGTCCACCTGCGCTTCCGGCAGCGAATAGGTCCCCTCCTGCTCGATCGGATTCATCGTTGCCAACACCAGAAAGGGCGAGGGCAGGGGGAAGCTCTGTTCCCCAATCGTGACCTGCCGTTCCTGCATCGCTTCGAGCAGCGCGCTCTGCACCTTGGCTGGGGCGCGGTTGATTTCGTCCGCCAGGACCAGGTTCGCGAAGATCGGGCCCTTGCGCGTGTGGTAACTGTTGTCGCGCGGGTTGAAGACCAGGTTGCCGATGAGATCGCCCGGCAGGAGGTCCGGAGTGAACTGGACGCGGGCGAACTTGAGGTGGAGGCATTGGCCCAGGGCATTGACGGTGGCGGTCTTGGCCAGGCCGGGCACGCCCTCGAGGAGGACGTGGCCGTTGGCAAGCAGGCCGACCAGGAGCCGCTCGATCAGCGTCTGCTGCCCCACGATCGAACGCGCCATCTCGGCGCGCAGCGCCTCCAACTGCGGTTGATGCCGCCCAATGGCCGCTTCGAGCGGCTGCAAGTCAGTGTGCATCGCGCGATAGAAAATACTGCCCGCCCCGTTTCGTGGCGAACTCGATCGCCCCGGTGGCCAGCGGCCTGGTCTTCACGACGGCGCCGCGCGCCGACCCCGAGCGCACGGTGACGGGGACCGGACACCGGAGGCGGCAGACATTCCCGTCGAGTGATTCAATGCGCCCCGACATGAATTGTTCGGCGCGCCACGCGAGGTCGACCGCGAACCCGCCGCGGGCGCGCAATCCGCTGACATGCCCATCGGCCCAGGCGGACGGTTTGGCGGGGAGCAACTCGATTTCCCCGGCGTGGCTTTGGAGAAGCATCTCCGCGAGGCCGGCCGTGCCTCCGAAGTTGCCGTCAATCTGGAAGGGCGGATGCAGGTCGAGCAGGTTGGGCGCCGTGCTTTGGCGCAGCAACGCCAGCAGGTTCTCGTGCGCCTTGTCGGCGTCTCCCAGCCGCGCCCAGAAGTTCAGAATCCACGCGCGGCTCCAGCCGGTGTGGCCGCCGCCGTGCGCGAGCCGGCGTTCGAGCGTCTTCCGGGCGGCCTGGGCGAGATCGGGGGTGCCGGTGCGGGTGATTTCCCTGCCCGGATGCAGGGCAAACAGGTGGGAGATGTGGCGATGCCCCGGCTCCGGTTCATCGTAATCCTCGGACCATTCCATGATCTGGCCGTGGCGTCCGATCTGAGTGGGCGGCAGTTTGGCCAGGGCGGCGGCGAGCTGGGCGCGGAACTCGATGTCGATCCTGAGAATCTCGGCGGCTCGGATGCAATTCGAGAAGAGATCCCGGATGATCTGCGAGTCCATCGACGGGCCCATGCAGAGTCCGCCCTGCGTGCCGTTCGGGAGGCGGTAGGTATTCTCCGGCGAACTCGAGGGCCCGCTCACCAGCCGCCCTTTCGAATCCTCGACCAGGAAATCGAGGAAGAACTCCGCGGCTTCTTTCATGGGCGGGTAGGCTCGCCTGGCCAGGAACGTCCGGTCGCCCGTGAACGCAAAATGCTCCCACAGATGCTGGCAAAGCCACGCCGCGCCCATCGGCCACAATCCCCAGCCCGCGCCGTCCGCCGGCGTGGTGAACCCCCACACATCGGTCAAGTGATGCGCCACCCATCCGCGGGCGCCGTAATGCACCCGGGCCGTGCGGCGGCCCGATTCGCGCAGCGACTCGATCAATTCGAACAGCGGCTGGTGGCATTCGGAAAGGGCCGTGACCTCGGCCGGCCAGTAATTCATCTGGAGATTGATGTTCAGATGGTAGTCGCTGTTCCAGGGCGGGTTCATGCCCTCGGCCCAAAGACCCTGGAGATTCGCAGGCAGATCGCCCGGACGAGAACTGGAAATCAACAGATACCGTCCGAATTGAAAGTAGGTGGCCAGCAGATGCGGGTCGCTCCCGCCTTTCTTCATCGCGGCCAGGCGCGCGTCGGTGGGCTGGACCGCGGCGTCCGCCCCGCCCAGATCGAGGCTGACCCGGTTGAACAGGGCCTGGTAATCACGCACGTGGGCCGCCATCAGGGCGGCGTACGGCTTGCGGATCGCCGCCTCGACGTCTTCAGTGGCCACTTGCAGCGCGTCGCGCCCGCCAAAGCTCGTCGCCGCCCCCAGAACGAGGGTGACCGAAGTCGCGTTCCGCACTTCGAGGCGGCGCGCCGGGGCGAACATTTGGCCGCCCTGGGCGTTGGCTTGAAGAATGGCGCAGTACTCGGTCCCCTGCCCGCCATCCACCTGCCCCTGCAGCAGCACGCGATCGGGCGAACGCGTGCTGGTCCGGAAATCCTGCTCGCGATCGAGCGTGGCGAAGAACGTCAAAGCGCCCGGCTTCGAGCAGGTGAGGCGCAGCACGAGCACCTGATCGGGATGGCTCGCAAAGAGTTCGCGCGTGTGCTGGACGTCCCCAACCCGGTACTGGATGCGCACAACCGCCCTTTCGAGGTCCAGTTCGCGCCGGTAGTCCTCGGCCGCTTCGTGCCCCGGAAAATCGAGGCGCAGATCACCCAGCGACTGGTACGGTTTGACCCGCATGGGGCGGCCCATGAGATGCTCCTCGGCCACCTTGACGGCCTCGTCCGGCCGCCCGTCGAACAGGAGCCGCCGCACCTCGGGCAGATGCTCGAGCGCCTCGGGGTTGGTGGTGTCGCGAGGGCCGCCCGACCAGAGCGTGTCCTCGTTGAGTTGAATGCGCTCGCGCCCGGTCCCTCCGAACACCATCGCCCCCACACGCCCGTTGCCGATCGGGAATGCCTGCTTCTCCCAGTTGGTCGCCGGCTCGGCAAACCAGACCCTGAGCCCCCCGGGGGCGCCGGTTGCAGCGGACGGCGAAGAGGCCGCTTCCAACGCCGCTCCGCGAATCCCCGGCAGCCCGGCGGCCAGCCCGAGCGCAAAAGCAAGCCCGCCGACAAATCGCATGCGAATCATGAAGGCAAGGGTTTCCCAGCCCCGCCCCAGCGTCAAGCTCGTGAGGACGCGCTTTGGCGCTTCGGCGCGTCCTTCACGGTCTTTTCATTTGGAGCGGTGCTTGAGGAGTGCTTGGAAAGGGATACGG
>DAOOQY010000317.1:0-5527 GCA_035389025.1 Verrucomicrobiota bacterium | reverse complement strand
GATACGGTCGGGTTGTTATGGCCAGCAACCCGATGCGCAGTCTGCGGCGGCTTCAGGCGGAGGCGCAGGACGCCCTCGACGACGAGAGGCTCGCGCAGCGTGACGAGCGTCAGATCTCGAGGCTGCAAACCTTCGTCCATTTCTGGTGGCTGGTGGCCCGCAGTTTCGTGCGGAACAGATGTCCGCTGCGCGCCTCCGGGCTGGCGTACGCCAGCCTGCTGGCCATGGTGCCGATGCTGGCCGTGGTGATCAGCGTCTCGGCGAGCCTGCTCAAGAGCCAGGGGGAGGAACCGATCCAGCGCTTCATCGACACACTGGTCGAGCGCCTGACCCCTTCGGTGCGCGGCCCGGCCCGGTTCTTCCCCCATCCGGACTCCCAAACCACAAACACGCACACCGCGGCTGGCGCGGCCGCCCCGGCCGGGCCGGGAGGCGCATTGATCGATCCGGAGGAGTACGAAAAGACGCGCGAAGACATGGTGCGCCAGATCAACGAGTTCATCGGGAACATCCGCAGCGGCACGCTGGGCGTGACCGGGATGGCGGCCTTGCTGTTCGTGGCGATCGGCATGCTCAGTCGCATCGAGGACACGTTCAACGACATCTGGGGCGTCACACGGGGCCGGTCGTGGTTCATGCGGATCGTCCAGTATTGGGCGGCGATCACGCTGGGCCCCATCCTGCTCGTCGTCACATTCACCATGACGAGCAGCCCCTACCTCGAAGCCACCAAGAAGGTCGTCGCCAGCTTCGGCGCGTTGGGCGCGTGGAGCCTCAAGGCCGGCCTGACGATGTTGCCCTACGTGATCTGGAGCCTGGCGTTCGGGCTGTTCTACCAACTCATGCCCAACACCAAGGTGCACTGGCGGGCCGCCCTGGTGGGCGGTGTGGTGGCCGGCTGCCTCTGGCAGCTCAACAACGAGTTCAGCGTGCTCTATGTCTCGCGCGTGGTGAGAAACAGCCGCATCTACGGCGGGCTGGGCATGGTGCCGGTGTTCATGATCGGCCTCTACGTGGCATGGGTCATCCTGCTTTTCGGCGCCCAGGTGGCCTACGCGTATCAGAACCGGCGGACCTACCTCCAGGAGAAACAGGTCGAGGGAATCCACCAGCGCGGACGCGAGTTCGTGGCTCTGCGGCTGGCCACGGAAATTGCCCGCCATTATCACCAGGCCAATGGACCGGTCAGCGTCGCCACCCTCGCCGAGCGGGTCGGCGTTCCCACCAGCCTCACCGGACAACTCCTGCGCGCACTGACCCGCGCCGAACTCCTGGTCGAAACCACCGACACCGACCCGGGCTATCTCCCGGCCCGCCCGCTCGATCGCATCACAGCCCAGGATGTCCTGCAAGCCGTCCGCGCCGGTCAGGGCATGGAGTTGGCGACGCGCGAGGATCCCGGACGCGCTTCGGTGCGGTTCGAGTTCGAACGCATCGCCGCCGCCGAGCGCGACGCTGCCACACGTGTCACGCTGCAAACCCTGGCCACACGGGTGGCCGAGGCGGGACAGCCGAGCCAGGCCACTCGAGACGAAGGCCCCGCTACTTGCCCTCGATCTGCTTGAGCGCGGCGGCAACGGCCTCAGGATGCTGCGCCTTGATGGCCTCGGCGATTCGCTGAACCGCCAGCTTCGCCTCACCCTGCGCGCCCGGTTGCGCGACTTGCTCGACCGCCACAGTGAGCGCATCCGGATGGTGGCATCCCGCCAGGGCGCCCAGGATCAGCTTGCGATCCGTGTCGGTCTTCGCGCCGGCCAGCAGGGCGCGGTACCGGGCGACCAACTCCGGATCGGGGTGCGCGTTCTGTTCGCCGAGCAGCCGTGTCAAGCCCCGCAGGACAAGCACCCGCTCGGTTTCAGAACCCGCCTTCGAGTAAGAGTCCGAGAGCGGTCCCCACGCCGAGGCGTCCGGCCAGTCGGCGAGCGTGCGCAACCCGATGTCGCGAACCGAAGCGTCGGCGTCCGCGGCGCTCTTTGCCACCAGGGCAAGCCCGTCGGCATCCGGACAGACCGCCAACAGAGGCAGATATGTCTGAATGCCACTCGCGCTCGGCGCGGCTTCGAGTGCGGCGCGGATGGCGCCGGCGTTCGCGGATGGCGTGCCGACGCGGCTCAGCAACTGGCTGGTGGCTTCCATGGCCTCCGCCCGGACCGACTCGGCCCGCAGGCCGCCCAGCGCCTTCAGGACAGCCGGCACGTCCTCCGCCGTCCCAACGCGCGTCAGTCCTTGAAAGGCCAGCTTGACCATGTCGGGCGACGTGCTGCCTGCCTCGACCAGGAACACGCGCAGGCTCGATGGGTTGGCGCGGCGAACCAGGGCGGCAAGGAAGGGCGTCGTGGGGCCGGCCATGCGATTGCGCAGTTGGGCGATCAAGGCCTGATCCACCGCGGCGCCTCCCTGAAGTCCGGCGAGGGCGATTTCGATCAGCTTCAGTTGACTCGGGTCCTTAGCCCCCTGGGCGGCTTGGGCCAGCTCGGGCACATTCGAGGTGTCCCCCTGAATGCGGTTCGCCGCGCCTACGGCCACGAGTGCGGCCTGAGCGAGCAGGGGCACGTCGGATGCCGTGCCGATCCGCCCCAGGTTCGAGATCGCCGCGCTTCGGACCTGCGCGTGCGGCGAGTCGACTTCCGCCGCCACCGCCTTGCGCGCCTCCGCGTCCCCGCGCTCGGCCAGCGCTTCGAGCAGCAGCGCCTGATGAGTCGGTTCGAGCTTCGGCAGCAGAGCGGCGAAGCCCTTCGATGCCTCGGCATTCTGCATGGTCGCCACAGCCGCGATGGCCGAGGGCTTGAAGACCTCTTCCGCGCCGGTCAGAGCCCCGGTCGCACGTTGCAGCCCACCGTCCGCATCCAGCCGCATCAGGGCTTCGAAGGCGCCCCGGCGGACATGATCGGCATGGCCCGGTGCGAGCAATTGGTCGTAGATGCGAACCGCGCCCGGTCGCCGGTTCTGCGCAGCCAGTCGTTCGGCGAAGAGGAACGATCCGGCGGCCACGGCGTCCGCAACAGCGGGATCGTTCTTCTGGCGGGCTTCCGCCAGGGCGGTCCGGGCCGTCGAACCGCCGATCTTGCCCAGCGCCAGGTACGCGGCGCCGGCCACCGCTCGATCCTCGTTCTTCGTGAAATCCAACAGCGCATTGACGGCCTCCCGATCGCGCCGGGTGCCGAGGGTGTTGATGACCTGGACAAGCGCCTGCCCTTTGAGCCGGCCGAGGGTCTCGCGAAGAACCTGCCCGGCCTGAGCCGACGGGTTCTTTGCCAAGGCCAGACACGCGATGCCGACTGTCTCGTCGCTCTCGAGCAGCTTGGCCGCGGCCGGCACCGAGGCTTCGCTGCCAATGATCGCCAGTT
Organism: Verrucomicrobiota bacterium; assembly: GCA_035389025.1. Taxonomy (GTDB): domain Bacteria; phylum Verrucomicrobiota; class Verrucomicrobiia; order Limisphaerales; family J093; genus MWFF01. Next base: position 2,180 of record DAOOQY010000317.1, on the reverse strand, counting down.
GCGTGCACACGAAGCGCCTGGACTCGAACGTCGCCTGCCCGCTCAGCGCCTCCGCCAGTTCGGATTCGACCTTTTGGCGCGCGGCGGGGTCGTCGAGGGCCTGGGCCACACAGCGTTCATAGTGACGCAGGACGGCGACATTGCCGCCGGACTCGTATTGGCGAAGGGCTTCGAGGTTGCTGCCCGCCGTGTCGGCCGCTTGCGGCATCGCCGCGGCGGCCAACCACGCAATCGCTAAAACAAACGGAGTCTTCATAAACTGTACCTGGTTCGGTGGAGTTTCTCTACACGCGCCACGGGGTGCGCGGCTCGCGGTACAACATCCGATTGGCCTCGGCACAATCGAAGACCTCCTTCACTGGGTCCCACCCGAGCTTCCGGTTGAGCCGCGCGGCGATGGTCATGCTCTCGACAATCGCCTGGGCGCGGTGGGCGACCTCGGGATGGCACAGCGGCTGGCGCCGGCTGCGCATGCACGCAAGCAGGTTGCGGATGTGCGAGCTGGCATTGGACCAGCTCACGCCGCCTTCGGGCCGGAATTGGAGTATGGATTTAGGCTCGGCCGTCACAACGTCCGTCTCATCGTCCACCTGCACCCATCCCGCATCCCCAATGTACCGAATGTAACGATCGGTGAAACCCTTGCGCTGGTAGAGAATCCCCTCCACGCCGCCCGCGTACCGGCATTTGAACGTGCCGGTGATGGCCGTCTCGCTCATCCACGTCTTGGAATCGGGCCAGACCATGTCGCTCGTCTCGAACTCGACGGGCATCGTGTGGTCCGTGCCGAGCACCCACTGCATCTGGTCCGTGTAGTGCGTCCCCATGTCGGTGTGCATCCCCTCGCCCGTGTCCCAGAAGTAGGCCCACCCGTTGACGCGACCGGGATTAAACGGGCGCCACTGCACCGGGCCCAGCCACTGATCATAGTCCCAGCCGTCCGGCACCCGCGTGTTGGGCTGATGCGGAACCGTCCCGCCCGTCCAGACCTGCATCTCGACAGTGTGAATCTTGCCGATCTTCCCCTGCCGCACCAGCTCGCGGGCGAACTGATACGACTCCGTCGAGCGGCGTTGCGTGCCGGCCTGGTAAATGGCCCCGTACCGCTTGCAGAGATCGACCAGCTCGCGCCCCTCCCGGATGGTGAGGCTGATCGGTTTCTCGCAGTAAATGTCCTTGCCGGCGCGCGCGGCAAACATCGAAGCGGTGGCGTGCCAGCGGTTGCCCGTGGCGATCAGCACCGCATCAATGTCCTTCTGCGTCAGCAACTCGCGGAAATCGTGGCACACACGGCAATCCGAGTTGCGATAAAACGCGTCGATGGCCTTCTTGCCCGCCTGGCGGCGGTCCTCACGCGCATCGCTGATCGCGACGAAATGCAGGTCGGGCTGCGAAAGGAAATTCGGGAGAATGTACAGCGCCCGATTGCCCATGCCGATCCCGCCAAATACGATCTTCTCGCTGGGCGGCGTCGCGCCGTTGAGACCCAGCACCGCCCCCGGCAGTATCAAGGGAGCCGTGACGGCAAACGCCCGGGTCAGAAACTGACGGCGCGGCAGGACAGACGCGGTGAGAGCATTCATCGGCGGAATCCTTTCACTATGAACAGGGGTCATCGTGCTGGACGCAGAGTTCCCAACACGGGCCCGGATGTAAAGTCAGAAGCTCGATGGCCCCTGCGGGGATGCCCCTTCCGCGCGCCCGGCTCAGTTGCGAGCCCACCGATAAAAGCGAATCGGCGTGCCCTCGGTGGTATAGAAGCGAGTGACCGTCGCGCCCTGGCCGGTGATGTTGTTCTCGATGGTCGTCCAGGCAACAAGGTCGGCAGAGCCCTCGATGCGGTAACTCACACCGCTGGCCGCATTGAACCGGAACTCGATCGCTGTGCGAATGGACAGGTCCGATTCGGGCGTGCTGTTGGCGCTGTTCGGGTCGTAGCCGCGCTGCGCCTCGAAACCGTCATTGAAACCGTCGGCATCCGTGTCCGCCTTCAAGGGGTGGGTGCCCGGGTCCGCGGCGTCAACGAACTTGCCGGAGTTGGATTCCACTCCGTCCAACAGCCCGTCGCCGTCGGTGTCGGGGTTCAGCGGGTCGGTTCCAGTATCCGCGGCGCCGACGTAGGTTCCGGTGTCGGTCTCCACTCCGTCCAACAGCCCGTCGGCATCCGTATCCGGGTCGTT
>DAOOQY010000316.1:0-5549 GCA_035389025.1 Verrucomicrobiota bacterium | reverse complement strand
GTTGGGATCCAACGCGAGGGCCGAGGCGCCCGAGATGCGGACGGCTTTGGCCCAGGGGGTGCACGCCTCGGATCGGATGTCCCAATCGTCGATGTTTTGGCCGAGCGTTCGTCCTGTGACCGTCAGGCAATCGAGGTTGAGCACTCCCATCCGTTTGAGTTCGCCCAGGATGGTGTGGATGCCGCCGGCCCGATGCACGTCCTGGAGGTGGTAGTTGGACGAGGGAGAGACCTTGCACAGACACGGGATGCGGCGGCTGATGCCGTCGATGCGCGCGATGTCGTAGGGGATGCCCGCCTCGCGCGCGACGGCGAGGGTGTGGAGGACGGTATTGGTCGAGCCGCCCATGGCGACATCGAGCATGAGGGCGTTGTCGAAGGCTTCGAGCGTGGCAATATCGCGCGGCTTGAGGTCGCGGCGGACGAGATCGAGGATGACACGGGCGGCTCGCTCGTAGAGGGCCTCGCGCTCCTTCGAGACGGCGAGGATCGAGCCGTTGCCGGGGAGGGCCATGCCGAGCGCCTCGCAGAGGCAGTTCATCGAGTTGGCGGTGAACATGCCCGAACAGGAACCGCATGTCGGACAGGCCGTCTGTTCGAGCCGCGCCAACTGTTCGGCGGTGATCTGGCCGGTCTTGAACTCCCCGACGCCCTTGAACACCGAAATCAGATCGGACTTCGCCGTGGCGGGCTGGAGGTAGGCCGCCAGGTCGTCGTGGGCCGCCTTCTGGTCGGCAATCCCGGCGGCCATCGGCCCGCCGCTGACAAAGACGGTGGGGATGTTGACGCGCATGGCCGCCATGAGCATGCCGGGGATGATCTTGTCGCAATTCGGGATGCACACCATGCCATCGAAGCAGTGCGCCCTGAGCATTGACTCGACGCAATCGGCGATCAACTCGCGCGACGGCAGCGAGTAGAGCATGCCGGAGTGGCCCATCGCGACACCATCGTCCACGCCGATGGTGTTGAAAATGAAAGGCACGCCGCCGGCCTCGCGCACGAGGCGTTTGACCAGTTGCCCGACCTCGTTCAGGTGCGCGTGCCCGGGAATGCAGTCCGTGTAGCTGTTCGCTATGGCGATGAACGGCTTGTCCCAGTCCGCTTCCGATTCAATCGACCCGGTCGCCCGCAGCAAGGACCGGTGCGGGGCCCGTTCAAAACCCTTCTTGATGATGTCAGAACGCATGATTCTTCCTCAGTTATGATCCGCCACCGCCCGGTCGATCCCCGGCTCGGGACAGGGCAGCCGGGAGTCTAAAGGCGACACAGAGCCTTTGTCACGCTTTCGCGTCAGGCCACAACTCAGCGCAAGAACCGCTGAAGGCGGTGTCGGGAACCGGCGAAATCCCCGGGCTAACGTTTCCGCCGGAACGGCCTCCGGATTCTCTCGATGAGGCGGCTGGCGATCGAAGGGGGGCGCGGAGGGGGCTGCATGGCGAGCGGGAGGCACGCTCCGCTGCAGACCGGGCAGAACAACCGCGGCTTTCCGCCGGCCAAATGCAGTTCGTGCACGCAGGACGCGCAGTAGGTCCTTGCGCACTGGCGGCACTGAAAGGACGCCGGAACGTCCGCGTGATACAGGCAGGCCGGAGTGCCGTCCGCCAGCAGGCTCGCTTTTGGTTCTTCGTCTCTCGACAGGTGCGGGATGACGATATCGACCGGCTCATCCTCCAGACGCAGCACTGTGCTTCCAACCATGAGAATCTGCCCCGTGCGAATCGCGGCGCACTGAATCCGCTGGCCCTCAATGAAGGTGCCGTTGGACGAGTCCAGGTCCCTGACCTGCACGCTCATGGCTCCCACGACAATCTCGCAGTGAAGTTTCGAGATCGACGGATCGTCGAGGACGACGTCATTGCCTTCGGCCCGGCCCAAGCGATTCGAGCCGCGTTCGAGTTTGATTTCCTCGCCCTTGCGCGCCCCGCTATGGATCACGAGTCTGGCCATGGGTGCCCGGGCCAGGCGGCGGTTTCCGCCAGTTCGAGCTTGGCCAGACTATGTCGTCGCCTGCCGGGTCTGTCGACACCAATCGGTCCGATCGGTCTGATCGGCTCGATGAATCCCCCAAGCCGCGCGCGTGCACGCACAAGAACCCAGCGTGGCAAAGCCGCAATCAAACCTCGGAGGGCCGCGTTTTACCGGGGCGGTCCCTTGGCGTCACGGCGCGGGAACAGAGGCGTCGGCTCACCGATGCGGTGGCCTTGAGGAAGCCCGCCCCATGCGGCGTCGGCGATTCGGTCGGGGGCCTGGGACAATCCAAGCTGACTGTAAAGGCGCGCCGCGGCATCGGGCAGGAACGGCCAAAGCAGGACAGCCAGGACGCGGCACACTTCAGCCAGGTTGTAGAGGACAGTGTCGAGCCGCTGCGATTGGGCAGGGTCTTTGGCGAGCTTGAAGGGCGCCGTCTGATCCACGTACTGGTTTGCCCGTGTGACCAAGTCCCACGTTCGGATGAGCGCGCGCTGAAGGTTGTGGCGCCGCCACGCGTCCGCCGCGTCGGCGGCGACACTCCGTGCATCCGGGGCGAGTTCGTCCGACCGGGCTGGGACGGCGCCGCCGCGATAGCGGCGGAGCATCGACAGGGAACGATTGACGAGGTTGCCCAGGCCATTGGCCAGCTCGGCATGATAACGGGCCTGGAAGCCGGCATCGGTCCAGTTCGCGTCCGGGCCGATGTCCAGTTCGCGCACCACGTAGTAGCGGAACGCGTCGACACCCCAATCGCCGGTGACGGCGATCGGGTCGACGACGTTGCCTGTGCTCTTGCTCATCTTGGCGCCGTCTTTCTGCCACCAGCCGTGGACGAGCACCTGGCGCGGCAGGGCGATGCCGCAGGCCTTGAGCATGATGGGCCAATAGACCGCGTGGAACTTGAGGATGTCCTTGCCGATGAGGTGCACGTCGGCCGGCCAAAGCGCAGGAGCAGCCGAAGTCGCCGCGGGCGGTTCGTAATCACCTGCAAGCGGTTCCGTGCCCGCCCGATCGCCCAGGGCCGTCGGCACGCTGAAGTAGTTGGAGAGGGCGTCGAACCAGACGTACGTGACGTAGTCGGGATCGAACGGCAAAGGGATGCCCCAACTCAACCGCGCCTTGGGCCGGGTGATGCAGAGGTCGTCGAGCGTTTCGGCGCGCAAGAACCCGAGCACTTCGTTGCGCCGATTGTCCGGCTGAACGAACGACGGATGGGTCTCGATGTGTTCGATCAGCCAGCTCTGGTATCGGCTCATCCGGAAATACCAGTTGTCCTCGATCAGTTCGCAGACCTCGCCGTAGATCGGGTCGAACGTCCCGTCCGGGCGCCTGTCTTTCTCCGTGAGGAACGTCTCCTGGCGGGGGGAGTAGAGGCCGCGATAGGGCGCCTTGTAGAGTTCGCCGGCGCGGTGAAGCTTGGCGAGCATCGCCTGAACCACCTGCTTGTGACGCGGCTGCGTCGTGCGGATGAAATCGTCGTTCGAGACGTTCAGACGCGCGACGAACTCCTGCCAGATGGCGGCCAATTGGTCGCAATAGACTTGGGGGTCCTTGCCCTCGGCCTGCGCGGCCTGCTGGACCTTCTGACCGTGTTCATCCAACCCGGTCAGGAAGAAGACTTCCTCCCCGAGGCTGCGATGCGCTCGCGCGATGACATCGGCAACCACCTTCTCGTACGCATGGCCCAAGTGCGGCTGGCCGTTGACGTAATCGATGGCGGTGGTGATGTAAAACCGTTTGCTCATGCGGACCGCAGTCTGTCCGATGGACGCCCCGAAGGCAAACCCGGAACATTCGGCCCGAATCCGGTCTTCGAGCCCCCGCGCGCCCGAACGCGTCTGTCAGACAAACGTGAGCGCCCCGGCAATCGCCCCGGCCAGCCACAGAACCAGCACGGCCGTCGTCGGGCTGAGCCCCCGCCGGACAAGCCGATGCGAGAAATGGTTGGTGTCGCCCACGTAGACCGGACGCCCCAGGCGCCACCGGATGACGACGACCGACACCATGTCGCTGAGCGGCACGGCCAGAACCAACAACGGATTCAACACCGCCAAACGGACGGGATGCGCGTCGGAGTAGAAGTGCGGCAGGATTGCCAGCACGCCCAGAAGATAGCCCACCAGATGGCTGCCGGCGTCTCCCAGAAAGACCGTGGCACGCGGGAAATTGTACGGAAGGAATCCGAGCAATGCTCCGCAGGCGAGGAAAGCGATCGAGGCTACAAGGAACTGCCCGGACGCGGCGGCCTTGAGGGCGAACCAGAAGGTGCTGATGGCGCCGATGCCGGCGCAGAGGCCATTCATGTTGTCCATGAAATTGCAGGCATTCATCAGCGTGACCAGCCACAGGATGGTGATTGCATACCCAAACAGCGGGTTCGGGACAAACAACGTGATCCGGATGCCGCTGGCCGCCACCATGGCAGCGATCGCGGTCTGCCCGATGAACTTCAACGCCGGGCGAAGCTCCCGCCGATCGTCCCACCAGCCCAGGGCGACCGCGCCAATCGCCCCCAGCAGCAAGACCAGGACCTGCCCGCCGCGCCGTCCCCAGCCGTATTCGAGCGGGCGCAGCGAGGCGGGAGCCAGCCACTCGGAGGCGAGGAGGAGCGCAGCGCCGCCCAACGGAACCAGCAGACCGGTGAGCACCGCCAGACCGCCAGCCAAAGGGACAGGCTCCCGATGGATCTTGCGGTGCCCGGGATCGTCCACCAAGCCGGAGCGTCGACACCAGGCTCGCCAGAGCGGAAGCGTTGCGGCGGTGGCCGCGAATCCGCCGCAGACCGCCAGCACATAGGCATCGGCAGGGAACTTCATGGTCGGGCTGGGTGGCGGCTTGCCGCCTGGTTTTCACCGGGTCGATCGACTTCCGGAGCCCCGGCCAAACGGGTATAGAGGTCGTGGAGTTGATCGACCATGCGATCGACGGAAAAGGCGTTCCGCACCAGCGCCTGGCCCCGTGCTCCCAGACGCCCGCGCAAGGCGGCATCGCGGGCCAGCAGGAGCAGCCGATCCCGCAGACCGGCGCGATCGCCGGGGGCGAGCAGGAAACCCGTTTCACCGTCGAGGCAGATTTCGCGGGCCCCGTCGCAGTCGAACGCGATCACAGGTTTGCCGGCGGCGAGGGCCTGGGGCAACGCGCGAGGCAGACCTTCGCGTCTGGACAGGTGCACGAGCACGTCCATGATCCCAACGTAACGCGGGACCTCGGCGGGAGGAACCAGGCCTGCAAACACGAAGTGATCGGCCACACCCAGCCGGCGCACACGGTCTTCGAATCTCCGACGCCAGAGGCCGTCCCCGACCAGGAGAAACTTGAAACGCCGGCATGCCTGGACCAAACCCGGGGCGGCGGCAATCAGATCGTCGTGCCCTTTCAATTTGAAGAGTCGCGCCACTTTCCCAACCACGACGTCGTCCGGGGCCAATCCCAGGTGGGCGCGCCACGCCGGATCGGGTTTGGCGGCGAGGTAGGGATCGAGGTCGAATCCGCTCAAGATGCGGGTGTAGTGGGAGGGCTGACCAATGCCGGCGGCCAGGTACTGGTCGGCCATCGCGTTGGCAACGACGACGAAGT
>DAOOQY010000315.1:0-5575 GCA_035389025.1 Verrucomicrobiota bacterium | reverse complement strand
TGGCGAGCGGCATGAAGAGGCGAGGATGTTCTCTTTGGACACATTGATGGTGATCGAGAACTGATCGAGCCATGAAGCTCTGCATCTTCTCGGGGTTGATCCTGACGGCGCTGTGCGCGGCTGCCGCCGAATTCCACGTCAGCCCCGGCGGCGATGATGCCAATGACGGCACGAGGGACGAACCGTTCGCCACGCTGGCCCGGGCGCAGCAGGCGGCGCGCGCGGCTGCCGGCAAGGAACCGGTGACCGTCTGGCTGCGAGGCGGAACCTACGCCCTCCCGGCCCCATTGGTCTTCACGCCGGCGGATTCGGGCACTCCGGATGCCCCGGTGACGTGGCAGGCGTTTCCCGGCGAATCGCCGGTTATCAGCGGCGGGCAGAAGCTGGACCTCGAGTGGGAACCGCACCGCGATGGCATTCTCAAGGCCAGGGTGCCCGCGGGATTGATTTCCGATCAGCTCTTCGTCAACGGCCGGCGCCAGATCATGGCGCGGTATCCGAACCACGATGCGAGCGTTCGCCCCTACGGCGGTTACGCCGCGGACGCGTTCGGCACGGAGCGGGCCGCCCGGTGGGCTGATCCGGCCGGCGGCTACATCCATGCGATGCACTCGGCGCACTGGGGCGGCTACCACTACCGCATCACCGGCAGGAACGAGAAGGGCGAAATCACCTACGAAGGCGGCTGGCAGAACAATCGCCAGATGGGCATGCACGCGCAGCATCGGTACGTCGAAAACATCTTCGAGGAACTCGATGCGCCGGGCGAGTGGTTCCACAACCCGAAGACCAGCACGCTGTATTTCTATCCGCCGGCTGGCATGGATTGGGATGGCTCCGTCGAGGTCGTCCGCCTGCGTCATCTCATCGAGTTCCAAGGCGCGCCGCCGGCCCCCGTCAGGCACCTCACCCTGCGCGGCTTCATCTTCCGCCACGCGGCGCGCACATTCATGGAGACCAAAGAGCCGCTCCTGCGCAGCGATTGGACCGTTCACCGCGGAGGGGCGGTGCTCTTCAATGGGGCGGAGGATTGCACCGTGGCGGATTGCGAGTTTGACCAACTCGGCGGGAATGCCGTTTTCGTCAACAACCGCAACCGCCGCGTCACGATCCGCGGCTGCGACATCCATGACACCGGCGCGACTGCGGTGGCCTTCGTTGGCGCCCCCCAGGCGGTGCGCAATCCGCTCTTCGAGTACAACCAGCGCCAGCGTTTCGCCGACATCGACACGGCGCCCGGCCCGAAGACGGACAATTATCCGGCGGATTGTCTGGTCGAGGATTGCCTCATTCGCGGCGTGGGCGTGGTCGAGAAGCAGGCAACAGGGATACAGATTTCCATGTCGATGGGCATCACGGTCCGGCACTGCTCGATCTACGAGGCCTCGCGCGCCGGGATCAACATCAGCGAGGGCACCTTCGGGGGACACGTCATCGAGTTCTGCGACGTGTTCGACACCGTGCGTGAAACCGGTGATCACGGCAGCTTCAACTCGTGGGGCCGCGATCGGTACTGGGGCTTGACAGACGTGCCTCCCGGCGAATTGCCCACGCTCGCCCGTCTCGACGCGGTGAAGCCGACCATCCTGCGCAACAACCGCTGGCGCTGCGACCACGGCTGGGACGTGGATCTCGACGACGGCTCGTCGCACTACGAGATCCACAACAACCTGTTCCTGAATGGTGGTCTCAAGCTGCGCGAGGGCTTTCACCGCCGGGTGTGGAACAACATCGCCGTCAACAACTCGTTCCATCCGCACGCCTGGTATGAGCAGAGCGGCGACGTGGTCACGAACAACATCTGGATGGGCGCCTACCGTCCGGCGGCGATGAGCGACAGCCTCGATCGCTGGGGGCGGGAGGTGGACCGCAACCTGTTCACCACCTCCGAGGCCGATCGCCTGCGGTTCGCACAAAAAGGCTGCGACGAGCATTCCCTGGTGGGCGATCCGCTGTTCGTGGACCCGGCCAGGGGCGACTTCCGGGTCAAAGACGGGTCGCCCGCGCTCCGGCTCGGGTTCCGGAATTTCGCGATGGATCGGTTCGGCGTGATGAAACCCGCGCTGCGGGCGATCGCACGGACGCCGGAGATGACGGAGTTGGGAACAGCCGGCCCCGCAACGGACATGGCTCGTGCCGCCAATCGTGCCAAACCGCCGTGGTTTTGGCTTGAGGCGCGCGTCCGGGATCTCGAAGGCGAGGAGTACTCCGCGTTTGGGGTCAGCAGGGAATCGGGCGGAGTTCATCTGGCCGAGGTGCCTCCGGGGTCCGCCGCGGCTCGGTGCGGCTTGCAGAGCGGTGACTTGGTCCGGAGCGTGAACGGGCAGACTGTGCAGACCGTGCGCGACTTGCTGCGACTCCGGGACGCAGCGGCTGGCAGGGGATTGGCCCTTGGATATGTGCGAGGGCAGCAACTGAAACAGGCGACAGTCGAAGGCGATCCCTACGCGATCTCGGAATCCGCGTCTGCGGCAGCGGATTTCAAAACGGTCCGGCTGGCAGAAGCCGGCGTGGTGCCGGCGCGCGCGGTGTCCAGCCGGCCTGGCACGGTGAACGAGCCGATCGCGACGCTGCACGACGGGCGGTTGGCGGCCGACTACGGCCCGGTGTTCGGCAACGGCATCGGGCTTGGATTGTACAAAGTCGATCTGGGCAGTGTGCGGGACCTCGCGAGTGTGGCGACGTGGTCGTTTGATCAGAATGACAACCGCGGTTCTCAGCGGTACACGCTCTTTGGCAGTTCGGCACCCGAGGATCCGGGCTGGGACGTGACCGATCCGCAGAAGTTCACGCCCATCGCCAGTGTGGACAGCCGATGCGAGGGCCGGTTCCATGCGACACGCCTGCACGGCGGCGCAGACCGCCGGCTCGGCTCATTCCGCTGGCTGGTCTGGGCGGTCTCACCGGTCACTGAGTTGGGTGAAAACACGGCTTATCAGGAATTCCAGGCCAGTCGCTGACCTTGAGAGGCCGAACGACGATTCCATGTCGAATCGCAACCGCCGCGTGAAGGGAATGGCGTCGAGGGCGCGGATGCGCGTGTTGATGTTGTAGCCCTTTGTGCCACCGTCGAGGCCGCCAACCCGCACGTTCGCGAGATACGGAGCGCTGAATTCATCGGTCCGCGTCGGCACCACCCCCCCGGCCCAACCATAGTAATCCTCGGTCCCGGTGCCGAACAGGCCCGGAAATCTCGCCACCTCACAGTCGTCATCCACGTAAACCTTCTCGTCACCCTCCCCCCACCAACTGCCCTGGATGTTCCCGACGGTCCAGGCGTCGCCGACGAGCACGCCCCTGCCCAGCGCGTCCATGAAGTTCCAGTCCGATGGCGGGGTGCCAGGAACAACGTCGTCCGGACGCCAGCTCGCGTGGAAGTGCATCGAATTGTCGTTCCATGTCCAGTCGCCGGTCCGCGCTGTCAGCGTCGCGTCAACGGCGTTCGCGCCGAAGTTGGCGAGCGTGAGACTGGCGCTGGTCCGGTACGGTTTCACCCAGCGGCAGATCATCCGGCCGTCAGCCGTCACGCTGCGGGTCCACGTGTCGAACGGATGAATCGAGTCCGCGCTGCAGAAGTAATCGCCCAGCGGGCACCACACCGTTTGGCCGCCATCGAAGGTCATGATCAGAACCGTGGAACGAAGCGCTGCGGGGGCGGCTGCGATCTGCGCGGCGTCCAACCGGACCTCGAGATGGCGGACGGCAGCGGCGCCGGCATTCAGATGCAGTGTCATGGCCGCGCCCGCCGCAAGGCTCCGGTTGGTCTGGTGCAGCGTCCCCCCGTCGAAGTTCGTCGCGCTGCCGATCTGTTGGGCCGTGAGGTTGAGTCGCGCCTGGTTCGACGCGGCAGCGTAGAGCGCCTTCGAGAAATCCTCGACGACTGTGCCGGGATCGTAGGCGCGGTAGCTCACGATGTCGTAGAAGGGCACATCGGAGACCGTGACCTTGCAACTCGCGGAGAATGGAATGGGCAGGTAGCAGTTCCCGGCTCGGGCCGTAAAGGCCGCGATGGGATGCGGCACGGTGAAGCTGTTTCGAGAGGCGGGTTTGGACCCGTACTCGGACGAGTTCCATTCCAGCCGGGTGACGAGTTCGATCAGGTGCTCGTCAATCACCGGCACGTTCGACCCGTTGAGGTAAATGCGAATCCTGACGCCTGTGCGGTTGCCATAGTCACGGTAAAAGAAGGGCGTCCACAGCTTGGTGATCGCCCCCGGTCCATTGTGCTCCATGACAACATGCTCGGCCGCGCCGCCGGACGGGGATGGCTCCTGGCGAATCGGAAAGACGCCGTCGCTGTCGGCGAACCAACCGCTGAAGGTCTGGTCCGGCTGATCCCGCGACACGGAGGCGCGGTTGTAGGTGCTCCCCTGCAGTTGACGGTAGGCGGGACTTGGAAACCGGGCCAGCGCGTCACGGTCGGCCATCTCCTCGAGCAGCCCGCTGTAGGTGACGGTCTGGGCCGAAGCGATGCAGGAACTCAGCGCCGCCAGCAAGCTGATCGTCTGTGTTCGGATGTTGAGCACGTGTCTGCTCCTCCGGCGAAGCTGCACCCGGCGGGTGCGCCGATTAGCGGGCAACGACCCGATAAGACGCCTGCCCGGCGGGCGCACGCGGCGACGCAGCACGTCGCCGCACCGCCAAAGGCCTCGAACGTCGCCGGGAATCCTGTGAAGACACCCGGACTTCTGCCTATTCCACCTTCTGAGCGAGCCTCAGACCAAATCCGGTCCTCCCCTTCCCATGAGGAGTCTCCGTGTCTCCCCGCCCTTCTCTCCCGCGCCTCGCTCAGTGGAATCCTTGACCCGTTCAACGCAACACAGAAACTTGACTTGTCTGCAACAGGTTTCACCGGTCAAGGATTCTGGCCCGCACAACCCACACCCCGACGCTGCACAGGGCGGTCAGACTTCGCAAGAGGAGTGTTATGCGGTGTTATGCGAGCTCGAAAAGCAGAATCGCGTCAGGTTCGAAAAAAAGAGAACTGCAACACACTGTTCCCATGGAAATACGACTTGAGGACCGGCACGATGCCCCTGGATACCTCTCTGGACACGGCGACCGCGGGGGTGGTTGCGCCATCATCTGACACGTTGAATCCGGCATTGCCCGGTCAGGTCGCGGGTCTTACCCTGGCCGCGTGACGACGATTCCACTCGAAGTGCCCGGACGAATGATGCCACGAGACTGTCATCGCGGCTTGCGAATCGCCCTGTTGGCGGCAGCCCTCCTGCCCCTTGGCAGCAAATCCTGGTCCGCCGAGACGCCCGCGCTCAAGGATGTCTTCAAAGACCACTTCATGGTGGGGACGGCCATCAATCGCGCCATCACGATGGGCGCCGGATTCCGCCGGAGCCCTGAGCAGGTGACGCGGGACGTCGCTCTGGTGAAGACGCAGTTCAACCAACTCGTTGCGGAGAACGAAATGAAATGGGCGCTCCTTCACCCGCGGCCGGGAGCGGACGGCTATGACTTCAGGGCTGCCGACGCCTTTGTGAGCTTCGGCGTGAGCAACGCGATGGACCTCGCCGGGCATACGCTCGTCTGGCATTCCCAGACGCCCGATTGGGTGTTT
>DAOOQY010000314.1:0-5588 GCA_035389025.1 Verrucomicrobiota bacterium | reverse complement strand
GGACGCCGGCCGGCCGGGGGCGGGTCGATCAACCGCGCCGGGGCGGGGCGATGAGAAGCCCTGTGTCAAGCCGCCCTTTTTTGATCTTGGTTGAGGAGGCGTTGCAGGGCCCGGTGTTCTGCGGGGTCGTAGCGCACGCCGTCCTGCCAGCAGTGCCAGATGACGGTCAGCCAGGCACGGGCCAGGACCCGGACGGCGTGGGGGTGGTCGTGACCTCGTGCTCTGGCTCTTCGGTAGAGATCGGCTGCCCAGGGGTTGGCCTTGATCGAGTCGCCGGCGAAGTCGCAGACGGCGTCGCGGAGTTGTTTGTCGCAGGCCCATCGGAACGCCACGACGCGGATCTTTCCGGACTGGCGGGTGGACGGGGCGACACCGGCCAGGCAGATCAACGCTTCCGGGGTGGGGAACTTGGCTCGGCAGTCGCCGATCTCGGCGAGCAGCCGGGCGGCCCGGACGCGGCCCGAGCGGGGCAGGCTGGTGAAGATGTGTTGGTCGGCGTGCGCGTCGAGCTGGGCGCTGATCTGGGCTTCCAGAGCCTTGATCTGGGTAACCATCGCGGTGAGCAGGGCAACGGAGGATGCGGTGATCGCGGTGTACGCCGTCTGGTCGCCGGCGGCGCCGCGGGGTGCGGCGGTCAGATGGGCGTGCAACGCGGCCGGGTCGGTGCGTCCGGAGTAGCCGACCGAGGACAGCCACCGGCCGAGTCTGGTCGGGGTGAGCCAGTCGGCTTTGTCCTGGGTCGGGAAACGGGTCAGGAACGCCAGAGTGATCAGCGAGTCGATCTGCCGGAACAGGCCGACCGCACCGGGGAAGACCAGGCGAAGGTGGGCGCGCAGTTGGTTGGCCAGGGCCACGCGGTGGGCGACCAGATCGCGGCGAGCGCGGACGATTCGGCGCAGCGCGACGGTTTCCGGTGCGTCGGGCACCAGTGGCCGCAGCCGGGACCGGTCGGTGCGCAGGGTGTCGGCGAGCACGTAGGCGTCGAACCGGTCGTCCTTGTTGCCGGCCGAGCCGTACCGGCCACGCAGGTTCTTGACCTGGTTCGGGCTGATCACGACCACGGTCACACCGGCGCCGAGAAGGGCGTCGACCACGGGCCCGTCGGGGCGTTCGATCGCGACCTCCTGGCAGCCGGCGCGGGTGAGCACGGCCACGAGTTCGATCAGTCCGGCGGCGGTGTGCTCGATGGTGTGCCGGGCAATCTCGCGGCCGCGGTCGTTGACGATCGACACGGCGTGGTCGTCGCGGGCCCAGTCCAGGCCTGCGGTCAGGTCTTGGGGTGCTTGGTCGGGCAGGGTGTTGCTGGCAGACTTCACGTCAGCCTCCTCGCTGCTAGTCCCAGTGGGGAGGCGCCCTCGTACGGTGCCGATGGTGCCGGGACGTGTCTGCCGGTTCGCTCACTGATCGGCGCTCGCGGCACGCAGCTTTGGCGCTCAGCCCTGTCGACGGTCGGCACGTCCCGGGGAACCGCCAGATCTCGCAGATCTCATCGTGGACATCAACCGTGTCCAGCGAGCTGGGCGATGACCGGGCGGCACCTCGGGCGCATCACCAACCCCTCGAGGATTGATGACCTAAGGATGGTGCACCAGTGAGCGATGACAACCGCGGCGTCCGAGCTTTGGGACGATCCGCCGTCGGCGGGATCGACGACAGGGTGTCGCCCGCACGTACGATCCCTCCGGGCGTTGACCTATCCCGCAACCAGCGGGCCGACATGCTCGGCACCGTGCATTCGTGGGTCATGGGCGCCAGACCGGGAACGATCGCATGATCGGCCGGCGTCTCGATTCGATCGAGGCCGTAGTGAGTGGACATCTGTGCACCGGCTGCGGCGTTTGCACCTATCTTGAACCACGACTCCACATGCAGGAATTTCCAAATATTGGACGACGGCCCGTGCCGATCGTCGAGATCACCGGCGGCGTTCGAGGCGAAGCTGTCGAGGCGTGCCCTGGCCGCGGGCTGGCTCACACGCGCGACGAACTTGCCGGAGCACCATTCGGCGGAACCTGGGGACCGGTTATCGCGCTCTTCGAATGCTGGTCGACGGATCCGAAGGTCCGGCACCGCGGATCCTCCGGGGGAGTCGTCTCAGCTCTCGCGATGCACGCGATCGAGTCCGGAACCGCCGCTGGGGTGCTCCAGGTCCGCGCTCGGGCTGACGCCCCACTACTCAACGAGACAGTGCGCAACACCACTCCGGAGGCCGTCGCCTCCTCCGCTGGTTCCAGGTACGCCCCGGCCAGCCCGGGTGAACGACTTGACCTGGTCGAGGGCGCAGCGGGGCCATGCGTCGTTATCGGGAAGCCTTGCGACATTGCGGGCACGCGCGTTGCGGCCAATCAACGACCAGCACTGAATGACAAGATCGGTCTGACGATCGGAATATTCTGCGCCGGCACGCCGTCGACCCGAACGACCGAGAAGATGATCACCTCGCTCGGAGTCACACCTGAGACGGTTTCCCGACTTGACTACCGCGGTGAGGGGTGGCCCGGGCACTTCCGCGTTGAGACCGCCAGCGGCGACCGCGCCGCGACAACATACGCCGACGCCTGGGACGGCACCCTCAGCAGGGGGCGTCAGTGGCGTTGCATGATCTGTCCAGACCACACCGGGCAGTTCGCTGACCTTTCAGTTGGTGACCCGTGGTACAGAAAGTTGTCGCCGGACGAGCCCGGTCGCTCCCTCGTCGTCGTTCGAACCGAACGTGGCCGAGCTGCTCTAGCCCGTGCGCTGGCCAACGGAGCGCTCGAGGGAAATTCGATTCCCTTGGACTTGCTACCCGCCTCACAGCCCAGCCTCGAAGCGACCCGGGGGGCGCTGTGGGCCAGGATCATCACCCTTCGAATCGCCGGAGTGGCGGCCCCACGGTTCAAGAACCTTCCGTCGGCTCGACTGTGGCTGGGTCTTTCATTCCGTCAGAAGCTGTCATCTGTATTGGGCACGATCAAACGCATTCGTGTCAAGGAACTCCGCAAACCCGAATCGGACAAGTTTCCGGCGCGCCGGGCCGGGAGACAATGAAGGTGTGTCGCGCCCTGTATATTCTGGATCGCGTCTATTCCAAATTGCGCCAGCAAGTCATTCCCAGCCAGAGCATCGGTGTCGCGTCGGCTCCAGCGGTGAGATCCGTCGACCACGCCTCGTGCACCATCTTGCACCCAGTGTAAGGATCAACGCGTGCTCGCCCCCAATATTCGACCCCTTCGCCCACTTTAGGGTATTCCAACCCCACGATGGTTGCCGACGATCGATACAGTCAGTATCCTGCAGGAGGGGCCACGCGCTGGGCGAACTCTATTGGCGCACCGCGGCATTGAAGATCTTGGAGCGCAGCCGATGATGAACACCGCAGACTATTTGCTGTCGCCAGCCGATTCGGACGCGACCGCCGTAGTTGATGGTGAGTCGACATTCAGCTATGGACAGCTCAGAGCGACAGTTTGGCAATTAGCCACGGAGATTGAGGCTACCGGTTCCCGACCCGGTGACCGCGTCGGGATCCTTGCCCACAATTCGTTCTTCTGGGTCGCCGCGTACCTCGCCGCAATGTACAGTGGCCGGGTCGCCGTGCCCCTGCCGATTACCAACACCCCTGATCAGATGGGTCGGCACGCCGAGCTGGTCGACATTCAATCCTTTCTTGTCGATCGGCCTGCGCACCGGCGGTTCGCGACCGCGCTCGACCGTTGCCCCATCATCGAGGATCCGGGCATCTATGGCGCGGCCGGCGCCGGGTGGTCGCCAGCTCGTGTCGAACCGGACTCGGATGCGGTGTTCCAACTCACCTCGGGCACCACCGCAGCACCCAAGGCCGTTCGCGTGACCCACGGCAACATCCAGGCCAACACCGCGTCGATCATCGAGTACCTGCGACTCGAGGCCGACGATCGGATGCTGGTGGTGCTTCCATTCTCCTACTGCTTCGGCGCGTCGCTCCTTCACACTCACCTACGCGTCGGGGGCAGCATAGCGCTGTGCCACAGCCTGACGTTTCCAGAAACGGTGGTCGACGCCATTGACCTGCACAAGTGTACCGGCTTTGCCGGAGTCCCCTCGACGTTCCAATTGCTGCTACGCGCCAGTTCCTTTCAACGTCGTCGCTTACCAACCCTGCGTCATCTCCAGCAAGCCGGCGGGAAGTTGCCGCCGAGTCTCATTGATGAGCTTGTTCGGGCGCAGCCGCAAGCCCGCACGTTCGTGATGTATGGCCAGACCGAGGCAACCGCCCGGCTCTCCTATCTCCCGCCCCAAGAAATCGAGCGGCGGCGCGGTTCGATTGGGCGGGGAATTCCCGGCGTCACCCTACGGGTGCTGAACAACGCCGAGCAGGAGGTGGCTCCCGGAGAAGTGGGAGAACTCGTGGCGACCGGTCAAAACATCACAAAAGGGTACTGGAACGATCCGGTTGCCACAGCCGAAAAGTATCGAGACAACGCTTTGCGCACGGGCGATCTCGCGACCATTGACGCGGACGGATTCGTGTATATAGTTGACCGTCTCGGCGACTTCATCAAATCCTGGGGCTTTCGGGTATCGAGCCATGAGGTCGAGGATGCAGCACTTCAAGTCGACGGGGTCGTAGCCGCAGCCGCAGTGGGAGTGCCCGATGAGGATGCCGGTGAGGCGATCGCGCTCTTTGTTGTGTCCTCGGAATCGGTCACTGATGGTGAGATTCTCCGCGAGCTACGAGGGCGGCTGCCCAAGCACATGTTGCCCAGGTGGGTGCAGCCGTTACCGGAGCTTCCGTTGAACGCAAACGGGAAGCCGTTGAAGGCGAAGCTCCGAGAGTTGTCGGGGTCATTGCGAACGCCAGTGACGCCAGGACGCTCGGCTGGAACATCGGATGGGACGCCGGACCATCACCCAAGCGAACCGCCTCGATAAGGGCTTGTGGTCGTGACTGAGCGCAGGAAGATCTGGCTTACCGCAGCGGCAGGAGCGGTCGCCGCTGGACTGGCGGTCGGATACCTTGTCCGGCCGGCGTCCGCAGTCGCGCGCGCAGAATCTTACCGGGTTCTGGCGGCGACCGGTGACCAGCTCGAACGAGCAGCGGCCCTGAAGACATTCTTCGCGCACCAGTCGGTCGGCCGGGACATGATGGAACAGTTGCCCTCGGTCTATATCGCGGCGGGTGTTCGACCTCCCGAGGTCATTGTCAATGAGCTGCCTCAACCCGACAGATCCCACGGGTACATCCAGCACGTGCGGGTCGGAAAGAATGGCGATCCGCTCGGTAAGATTGCGGAATTCAACCGCCTCGTTCGGTCGGGGATCGGAGCCCAGGTAGACATAGCGGCGCTCAAGCTATGCTATTCAGACCTCCGCCGCGGTGACGATGCGAACCAAGTATTCGAAGCGTACAGCGGCACGCTTTCCGATCTTGAGCGAGACTTTCCGGCGGTCACGTTCCTGGCCATCACCGTGCCCCTGACCACCGAGCAGGGGATCCTCGGGCGGACGAGGGAACGTCTCGGCCTTGGGGACCCTTACGGCCCGCAGCACAATGTGACACGCGAGGGGTTCAACGCACGTATCCGCGGAAAGTACGCAGCCACCGGTCGGCTGTTCGACGTCGCTGC